>JACCRA010000484.1 GCA_013813825.1 Pyrinomonadaceae bacterium
GTGCTGTCCACAATGGCCGGGCGCTCGTCAAGGCTGATGCGGTTGGGCAGTGGCCCCCGCCGGTCATCACTGCGGTAGCGTTTGCGCCGCTGTTCGCGGCAGCGCAAAGACCGATGCAACGTGCCACCTTGCCGCTTGTCCGCGTAGATGTGCTGGTAGCTGTGTTGGTGGCTGAGGGTGGACTGCCGCTCCAGCTTGAGGCGTCCGGTGATCTGTGCGGGACTCCATTCTTGCCGCAGTCGTGACTCCACTCGAGCCCACGTCTCCGGCTCGATGCGCGGCTGGTGGGCCGCCAATTTGCGGGCCCGCGCCAACTGGTCGGCCTGCTTGGGACGGTCGCCACGCGCCCCCCGATTGCGGCGCACCTCGCGCGCGCTGGTGCTTTTGTGGCAGCGGCTGATCACGGCGCTGCGAGTCTGGTTTTGTCCGGCTTTCATCAAGGCGTAAATCTGGTCTCTTTGTTCGCGGGTAAGCTGCGCGTACCTCATCCAAGCTTCCTTTGACTTGGCGGTTAGAGCAGCACGGATGCTACCGCAGCTTGCCCTTCAAGCGCCAAGCTCAAAGTTGCACTTCTAAGTTGAATTCACGGGCGAACTTTAAGGCCATATCGTACATTATCAGTCCCGATCTTGAAAACCCGTAAGCGTTCAGGTGGTCTCTTACGAAGAGTTGGGGATCAGTCCTCTGAACACTTCGCCGCTTAACGAACTGCAACATGCCTCAGCCAGATATTCCAATACATCCCGGCTCTGCTGCCGCAGCTTTGTCGCTCGCTTCCCCACATTGCCAAGTTCAAGTAACTAACGGCGGATAGTTTCGCGCGAGACTCGCACGCCGTGCCGCGCTTGATGTTCAAGCGCGAGGGTCGCGCAACTCCAGCGCGTGCGACACCAGCCGAAGGTGGCAGGAGCACGCTTGAGAAGCGCCACGAGCGAGCGTTTAAGCGTTGGCAAGTGCTGTGGCGTCTCGCCTCCTGCGTGGGTGTCTGCCACCAATCTCTCGCCGCGTCAGTAAGCAGCAACAATCCGATAAATGCTCGACCGCGAACAAAACAGAAACGTCGCAATCTCGGACGGCACGTGTCCCTGCGCGCACAACAGCAGGATGTGCAACGCCAAGAGGTGGCCGTAGCGGGCGGCGCGCCACTCCTTGAGCATCGCAGTTTGTTCGGCTTCTGGAATATCAAGTATCGTGTGTCCCGGCACAGGCAGTTCACCTCTGACAAAGGGTTGGTTAACACTTACCCGTGTATCAGAAAGAACTCGTCTGTGCCAATCTCATAGGGACTGATTTAAACCAGCGAAGGCGGCGTCTTGGCGTGCGCTCTCGTACTGTGTGATGTCTGTGATCTCAGCGCGCAAAGTAGCGGCGGTGGTTTCGCCGATGCCGGGTATGGAGTCGAGCAACGCGCTTTGTTGTTTGAGCCTCGGGTAGTTGTTGGTGTGCGTGCGGATGAGATTTTCGGTCTGCTTAATCTGATGGTCGAGATAAGCAATGTGCTCTTCGACAGAAGCCTTGTCGACGTTAATAGTAATGATCGCCTCAAGCCGGTTCGATTCCATCGTGCGCATCTCGACCAAAGCTTCCAAGCGACGCACAAGTGCTTGTAACTGGCGCACTTCGGGTGCGGGCGGCGTCCATGCCAGAGGCTGTTGCACGACACAGAAGTGTGCGATCAGCTCGGCATCTACCTTGTCGGTCTTAGTCCGCGACAGACAGCTGGCGGCGAACGACATGATGGCCGCCGGATTGACGACGCTGACTATGTGCCCGGCTTGGTGGAGGTGCAAGGCGAGCGCCTTGCCGTATGCACCAGTTGCTTCCATGCAGGCGTGTACGCGCTTGTGTCCCCTGCTTGACGAGCCACATGGTGAGTTGCTGAAACCCAGCCGCCGTGTTTGGGAAGACCTTGTGCTTGAGTTTGCCTTTGGTGTCGAGCAGGCAGACGTTGAATTTCAACTTGGTAATGTCGATGCCGAGGATAGGTAAGATCATATAGACTCCTTCAGGTTGATAGTCTCTTGCGGTACGGGTCAAACTTATCTATACAAGCTCTGCTCTAAGTGAGCGGCTTCAGATACTGTGCGACCTCTGGTGCGACAAGGATGGGCACCGGGAGCAAATCTAACCCACTGACTCTTGGGTCATAATTCGGGCGCGGCTTCTCCGGTGCCCCTTGTGAACGCCAAAGCTTGTCGCTTCAGCGCACTTCCTTCAACATACAAATTCGGGCGTTGGGCGGACAGTAAGTGAATAGCTGTGCGTTCGAGTTTCCTCTGCTGCCTTTCCTGCCTTCCGACTTGGAAGTAGAGTCCCGCTGAGAAACCACGGAACAACGGGCCTGTTGAGGAGCGTATTGCTCTGATATGGCCATCGCACAGACCGACGAACCCGTCTCCCGGAAGCCGCTCCGGCTGTGGCCCGGCGTGATCGCCGCGGCGCTGCTGGTGCTGATCAGGTTCGTCGTACCCGTCGTCGTGCCCGACGCCACGATCTTCGGGGTGCTCGGGGCGCTCGTCTGTGCGTTGGCGATCATCGTGTGGTGGCTGTTCTTCAGCCGGGCGCTCTGGTCCGAGCGTGTGGGTGTTCTTGTGCTGATGGCCGTCACGCTGTTCGTGACATCGCGCGTCGTTCACGCTTCCGTGGCGAACGGGATGATGGGGATGATGCTCCCCATCTTCGGCATCCCCCTCCTGAGCCTCGCGTTGGTCGCTGCGGCGGTAGCCGGCCGTCACCTCTCTAGAGGGCCTCGGCACGCGTCGATGGCCGCGGCCATCCTGCTCGCGTGCGGGGTGATGACGCTCTTGCGCACCGGCGGCTTAACCGGCGACGGCGCTTCGGATTTCGCGTGGCGGTGGTCGCAGACTCCCGAGGAGCGACTACTGGCCCAAGCCGGCGACGAGCCGGGGGCACTCCCGTCGTCGTCGTCGTCGTCGGAGGCGGGGGCCGACTGGCCCGGCTTTCGCGGAGTTGAGCGCGACGGCGTCGTCCGCGGCGTGAGGATCGCGACCGACTGGTCTCAGTCGCCGCCGAAAGAGATGTGGCGACGGCCTGTTGGGCCGGGCTGGTCGTCATTCGCGGTTCGCGGCGACCGCCTCTACACGCAAGAGCAGCGCGGCGAGGACGAGGTCGTCGCCTGCTACAACGCGGCCAACGGCCAGGCGGTGTGGACTCACCGCGACGCGGCCCGTTTCTACGAGTCGAACGGCGGGGCCGGCCCGCGCGGGACGCCGACCCTCAGCGACGGCCGCGTCTACACGCTCGGCGCGACCGGAATCCTCAACGTGCTCGACGCCGGTGACGGAGCGGTCGTGTGGTCGCGTAACGCTGCGTCCGACACCGGCGCGAAGCTGCCGGGCTGGGGCTTCGCCAGCTCGCCGCTGGTGATCGACGACGTAGTGGTCGTCGCCACCGCCGGCACGCTCGCCGCCTACGACCTCGCCACCGGCGAGCCGCGCTGGGTCGGCCCGCAAGGCGGCGGCGGCTATAGCTCGCCCCACCGTGTGACGCTCGGCGGAGTCACGCAGATCGTGCTGATGAGCGGGCCGGGAGCGGTCAGCGTCGCGCCGGCCGACGGCAAGCTGCTGTGGCAGCACCCGCTGATGTCGAACGCACGCATCGTGCAGCCGGCCGTGACCGCGGACGGCAATCTGCTGGTCAGCGAGGGCGAGGGAAGCTACATGTACCGCATCGCGGTCGCGCGCGGCGCGGGCGGATGGACGGTCGAAGAGCGCTGGACTTCCGAGGGGCTGAAACCGTACTTCAGCGACTTCGTCGTCCACGACGGCCACGCCTACGGGTTCGACGGCAGCGCGCTCGCCTGCATCGACCTCAAGGACGGCGCGCGCAAGTGGGAGGGCGGAAGCTACGGCTCCGGCCAACTCGTCCTGCTGCCCGAACAGAACGTGCTGTTGGTGGTGTCGGAAAAAGGCGAACTGGCGCTGGTCGGGGCGGCCCCCGACCGGTTCGCGGAACTGGCGCGGTTCCCGGCGATCAAGGGCAAGACGTGGAACCACCCGGCGCTGGCCGGCGATGTCCTACTGGTTCGCAACGGCGAGGAGA
>JACCRA010000488.1 GCA_013813825.1 Pyrinomonadaceae bacterium
TGCGCGAGGTGTAAGTCGTGTTGGTCATCAAGGCCGCGCCCTGCGCGATTTTGTCGCCGGTCTCCCACATCTCGCGGATGCGCGGGTAGTCGGTCTCGCGGAAGTAGTACCAGACGCTGGCGAGAGACGGCACGACGTTTGGCTGATCGCCGCCGTTGGTGACGACGTAGTGCGAACGCTGTTGCAGTCGCAAGTGCTCGCGCCGGTAGTTCCAGCCGATGTTCATTAGCTCGACCGCGTCGAGGGCGCTGCGGCCCCGCCACGGCGCGCCGGCGCTGTGCGCGCTCTGGCCTTTGAATAGGTATTCGATTGAGACCAAACCCGTCGCGTCGCGCGACCCCCAAGAGACGCTCAAGTTGTCGCTGACGTGCGAGAACAACACCACGTCCACATCTTTGAAGTAGCCGGCGCGCACGAGGTAGGCTTTGCCGGCGAGCAGTTCCTCGGCCACGCCCGGCCAGATTTTGATCGTGCCCGACAAATTCTCGCGTTGCATCAAGCGCTTGAGGGCGAGCGCGGCGGTGATGTTGACGGCTTGGCCGGAGTTGTGACCTTCGCCGTGGCCGGGCGCGCCTTCGATGAGCGGCTCGCGGTAAGCGACGCCGGGCTTTTGCGAAGCCTGCGGAATGCCGTCAACGTCGGAGCCGAGCGCGACGACGGGCTTCCCCGTTCCGTGGCTCCACGTCGCCATCCAAGCGGTTGGCAGTCCGGCGATTTCGCGCTCGATCTTGAAGCCTTCTTTCTCCAACAGTTCAGTGAGGTACTTCGCGGTCTCGTGCTCTTGAAAGCCAAGCTCGCCGAAGCTGAACAGCATGTCGTTGATCACCTGCGTCTGCTTTCGCATCGCGTCGATGTCTTTGACAAGCTGTCCCTTGTATTCGTCAACGGGCTGCCGCGCCTGCGCGAGCGCCGTGGCCGGCGGCCGGACGGTGATGCTTAACAGCAACAAGGCTGCAATCAACGGTCGTGCGAAAATCATCGTTTCTCCTTTTGAAGTTATTCCGTCGGTGCGTTTGCTTCCTGCCAAGCTGTCCAGCCGCCGGCCAGAGAGTGGACGTTGCGGTAGCCCATCTTTTGCAGATTGTCGGCGGCGAGGGCGGAGCGGTAGCCGCCGCCGCAGTAGAGAATCAACTCCGCCTCTTTGTCGGGAACTTCGCGCTCGATGTCGCGCTCGATGATGCCGCGGCTCATGTGCTCGGCTCCTGTGGCGTGAGCAGCTTGCCATTCGTGGTCTTCGCGCACGTCGATTAAGCGCGCCTCCGGGTTGGTCTTTAATCTTTCGCGCGTCTGTTCGACGGTGACTTCACGGACGCGGGATTTGGCGTCTTCGGCGAGTTTCAAGAATCCTGCGGAATGCTCCATCGTGGGTCTCCTTATAGCTGGCCGCTTGGATGTGGAACAGGCGACGCATTATAATCCGCTTTGCTTTACCCACACAGAAATTTAGACAGTTCAGACCGAAAGCACGGCAGGCGTGTGCGCTCGCGGTGGAAGAGGCGTGCGTCTCCGTTCGTGGACACCAGAGAGGATCACAGTTTTGGCAACCGAACAATTTGACGTAACGATTATCGGCGGCGGCCCCGGCGGTTACGTGGCCGCAATCAGGGGTTCGCAGTTGGGTTTAAAAGTGGCGCTCGTGGAAAAAGACAAGCGCCTCGGCGGGACGTGCGGGCTGCGCGGGTGCATCCCGACGAAGCAGCTTTTGATGTCGGCGCACATTTACGAGCAGATGCAGCACGCGGCCGAGTTCGGCGTGCAGGCGTCGGAAATTAAGCTGGCCTTCGCCGACGTGCAGAAGCGCAAAGATAAAATCGTGATGAAGAACGCGAAGGGCGTCGAGTTTTTGATGAAGAAGAACAAGGTGACGACGTTCAACGGCTTCGCGAAACTCGCGCTGCCCGGCAAAGTCGAGGTCGCCCTCGCGGATGGGAAAAAAGAGACCATTCAGACGAAAAACGTCATCATCGCGACCGGCTCGGTGGTCCGGCCGATTCCGGGCTTCGAGACGGACGGCGAGCACGTCGTTAATAGCGATCACATCTTGGAACTGAAGGAAGTGCCGAAGTCGCTGATCGTGTTGGGCGCGGGCGCGGTCGGCGTCGAGTTCGCGAGCGTTTATTCGCGGTTCGGCAGCGACACCACGATTGTCGAATTGCTGCCGCGTCTGCTGCCTTTCGAAGATGAAGAAGTGTCGGCGGAGTTGGCGAAGTCGTTTCGCAAGCGCGGCATTAAATATCAACTCGACACGAAGTTAGAGAAGATGGAGAAGCATGAGGGCGGCGTCCGCCTCACCGGAAAGACGAGCAAGGGCGAGGCCGTCACGCTCGAAGCCGAGATGCTGTTGGTCGCCGTCGGGCGAATGCCATACCTCGAAGGCTTAGGTATAGAGGGGACCAAAATCAAAGTCGAGCGCGGCGCGGTGCAAGTCGATGAGATGTGCCGCACGGGCGAACCCGGCGTGTGGGCTATCGGCGACGTGATCCCGACGCCGTGGCTCGCGCATCTCGCGTCGAAGGAAGGCATCCTCGCCGTCGAGCAGATCGCCGGACACAAGGCGCAGCCGATCAATTTGCGCCACGTCCCAAGCTGCACCTACTGCGATCCGGAAGTCGCTTCCGTCGGCCTCACCGAGGCCACCGCGCGCAAGGAAGGCTACG
>JACCRA010000534.1 GCA_013813825.1 Pyrinomonadaceae bacterium
TTTTTAGGTAGTGCGCCGTCCGTTTTGGAGGCCGTCGAGGTTTGGGGGAGAGATCAGCTACATGCCGAAGGATAAAATTTTCAACCGTACCGACGGACGCCGGGCCGATCAGTTGCGCGCGGTCACCATCACGCCCGACTTTATGCCCTACGCCGAAGGCTCGGCGCTCATCGAGATGGGACGGACACGCATCGTCTGCTGCGCCACGCTCGACGAGCGCGTTCCGATGTTCCGGCGCAACTCCGGTCAAGGCTGGCTCACGGCCGAGTACGCGATGCTGCCGCGCGCGACGCAACAACGCACGCAACGCGAGACGGGACGCGGCGGCACTTCCGGCCGCACGCACGAGATTCAACGATTGATCGGCCGCTCGTTGCGGGCCGTCGTCGATCTCGCCCTCATCGGCGAGCGCACCATCACGCTCGACTGCGACGTGCTGCAAGCCGACGGCGGTACGCGCACGGCCTCGATCACGGGAGCTTACGTGGCGCTCGCCATCGCCTGCCAACGTCTGTTGCGCGCGGGCAAAATTACGCGCCAGCCGCTCAAAGGCGCGGTGGCCGCCGTGAGCGTCGGCCTGCTTGACGGCGTGCCTTTACTCGACTTGAAGTATGACGAAGACTCGCGCGCCGGCGTTGACATGAATGTTGTCTGCACGGACGGCGGGCACTTCGTCGAAGTGCAGGGCACCGCTGAAGGCGAAGCTTTTTCGCGCGCCGAAATGGACGCGCTGCTGAACATCGCCGACATCGGCTTGCGGCAACTCTTCGACGCCCAACGGGCCGCGCTCAGCGCGTTTGTGTAAAATTCGGAAACGCGACGACGCGAGCGTGTTCCAACCCGGCCGCGCCGCAAGCAACAACTCCGGCCGCGGCGCGCATCAGAGTGGCGATAATGCATCACGATGCCTGACCTGCTTCAATCACGAAATGTTAAAGGAGTCGTCACGCTGAAATCATGCGACATTTCAAATTCATTTTTACTTGCGCTTTACTTCTCGCCTCGTCCGCCTTCGCTCCGGGGCAGGAGTCGTACACGAACAAGCAAGTCGAATACTCGCTGGAGCTGCCCTCGCCAACGTGGCGGGTAATAACGCGGCCCGACGGCCTGCACCAGAACGTCGAATTCGCTTATGGCGACCGCAGCGACGGCCTGCTTCGCATTCGCAAAGAACTCGTCGAGAACGACGTGACGCCCACCGCCGTGGCGCGCCGCGATCACGATCTCAAGTTGCGCTTCAAGCCCGGCTATGTCGAGGGCAAAGAGTCGCCTTTCACCGGGCGGCTGAAAGGCGTCGTCTCAGCTTACGAGTACACCGGCGGCGGCAAGCCGATGGCCGGCCTCATCTATTACCTCCAAGCCGACACCCGCACCATCTACGTCCTCCACTTCGAGGGCGGACGCGACAAACTGCTCCGCATTCGCAACCAGACGGACGCGATGGCGCGCAGCTTTCAACTTAAATAGTTTTCAGTTTTCGGTTTTCAGTTTTCAACTAAATCGAAACTGACGAGATGGGGACCAAGGCTAAACACTATCCACGAAACGACACGAAACAACACAAAACAAAGCCCACGAATTTCGTGTCTTTAACTTCGTGTCGATTCGTGTGATTCGTGGATCAGCTTTTTGCTTGTGTCCCAATCTCGTCAGGACTGATTTAGGCACGGCAACGGGGCGGGAGCGTCGATGTCGGTGGCGATACTGATGTTTTTCCTATGAAGGTGAAAGAAGGAAGGAAGCTCATTGAGCCGCAAGGCTTCCCGTGAAAGTCTGTGAGCATTTAATTAAATCCGCACACGAAAAACGACCATCACAAAAGCAAAGATGATTCCCGCAATCAAAAGCGCGAAAGCAACTTCAAGATGGCGCTGTTTGGCTTCCAGCAATTCCGTCGCCCTTTCTCTGATGTCGCTTGGCGAGCGTAAGTTGAGCTTGACGATCTCGGTTTTCATCACGCGCAGGCCGTAATAAGTGGCTATGATCCATGGGACGATGGGAATGACGAAGAGAGCTTTGTTTCGGATTTCCATGTCTTCGGGGATAAACTCGGCAAAGCCCAGAATGCCCAAATAGACGGTCTGCAACAGACCCAGAGCTTTGAGCAACTCGCTCGCCGCGTTTTGGACATCCGGCACGGAGTCTTCCAACATCTTTGCGCCGTGCGCGAGCCACAAATCATCATCAGGTTCGGAAGGCGGGCTGTCGTAAATCGTTTCCAACTGATTCTGTGTCACCGTCTCCATCGCTTTCTTTTCCGCAGCTTCAGACATCGCGCGCCTCCGCATCATCGGGAAGGATTCTGTTGACGCGCCTGTTCAATCATCGCTCGCGTCACGATTACTCTGCCGTCAGCGCATTCACGACAACGCAAGACGATGCGCTCCGGCACGGAAGACGAAGACAAATTCGTTTGCCTTGCTATCGGGTCTTCCCGCATGGCATTGTCCACATCAACCTCGGTGACATGCTTGATTGTCCCGTTGCATCTGACTTTGATTATTTGTCCCATCGTGCGATTCTCCGAAAATCTAAATCGTGCCATCCAAGATTGGCACACGAAGCATGTTCGTTTGTAGGGGCTTCAGCGGCTTGTCCCAGCCCATTGCGCGTCAGCGCGATAACTAACGTTGTCATCGCTCAATCTTGATGAGATCGGCGAAGCGCCGATCTGGGCTGGGACAAGCCGCTGAAGCCCCTACATGTGTCCCAATGTTGTGTGCTTTGATTTAGCTTAGTTAAAGCGCATTGCCGTTTCTTACCTATCAAAACGCAACACACATAGCATTATTCCTTCAACCAGTCAGGTGCCTCTCCGCCTGTGGCTTCTCTCCATGCAGCATCAAAGCTTTCTTCGCCCCACTTCGCGCGAAGTTCTTTGAGATCGTTTACAGCGATTCGGGCGTTGGGTGATTGCAGTTCTATGAAAATACTCAAAGCAG
>JACCRA010000548.1 GCA_013813825.1 Pyrinomonadaceae bacterium
GGATGGAGGCCGTCAAACGCCTGATCCGCCTCGGCGACGACGCGATCACCGTGCGCGGCGTGGACGATCTGCTGGTGGCGCGCGCCCGCTGTTGCAGTCCGGTGCATGGCGAAACGATCATCGGATACGTCACGCTCGGCAAAGGTGTGTCCGTCCACGCTGAGCGTTGCGTCAACGCTAAACAACTGCTCATCAACCCCGAACGCATCGTCGAAGTCGAGTGGGCCGGCAAGGCCGATCACGCGGCCTACGCCGTCAAACTCCTCGCCACGACTGAGAACCGCACCGGCATGATCGCCGACGTGACCAACGCCATTAAAGACATCAAGACTAACATTCGTGCCTCAAACGCTTCCGTCGCCTCTGATAATCAGGGGCGCATCGAAGTCACCGTCGAAGTCTTTGACGTTAAACACCTCGACAAAGTGATCCGCTCCATCCGCAATGTCCCCGGCGTGCTCGATGTCGAGCGGTTGCAGGGCGCGGCCTAGTCGCGGACGGTTTCAAATTTGAAATTTGAGACCGTCATGTCCAAGTCATCTGTACAAATTCTCCACGGAAGACAATAACCCCGGTTTGATTCCAGTCTTTTCCGACGCCGCGCCCGACTAAACTCGGCTGATGCACTTTGCCGCCCGGTCTATGTTTTGTTAGAATCCGCGTTTCGTTTTGAGATGCTGAAAGAAGGGGATCGTCACTGTGAAGCAGATCGTCGCCACAAAGCAGGCACCGCAAGCCATCGGCCCTTACTCGCAGGCCGTCATCGCCGGCCGGATGGTGTTCACTTCGGGGCAAATTCCGCTCGTACCAGATACCGGGGTGTTTGTTGAAGGCGGGATCGACGAGCAGACTGAACAGGTGTTACGTAACTTGGCGGCGGTGCTAGAAGAGGCGGGAGCGAGCCTCGACGACGTAGTGAAGACGACCGTGTTCCTCGCCGACATGGACGATTTCGCGGCGATGAACGAAGTTTACGGCCGCTTTTTCCTGAAGCAACCGCCCGCGCGATCTACTGTCCAAGCCGCGCACCTGCCGCGCGATGCGCGCGTCGAGATCGACGCGATTGCGGTGATCAAGAGTAAGGATGAAGAATGAAGGCAGGATAAAAAAACGGAAGGATGATGGACAATGACTCGTCTTTCATCCTTCCGCCTTGACGATTACTTGGGCTTATACCGCCTTTAAGACTTTGCCGGCCTTAATGCAACTGGTGCAAACCTTCATCCGTACGTTCCCGCCCTGCGGGCGTTGCGTGCGAATCGATTGCAAATTGGGGTCGAAGCGTCGCCGGGTGCGGTTATTCGCGTGAGAGACGTTGTTGCCGAATTGCGGCCCCTTGCCGCAGACTTCACATCGTTTCGCCATAAGAGTTGTAATTTACCTCCGAGTTAAAAACGCATCGACGCCGCCGTCCATCGGTCAACACAGTGGAGCACCCGACGCATCAAAGAAACGAAGTTTATAGCAGACCGTTTTACATCAGGTCAAGCGCCCTGCTACCTGGCCTGTCGTGGTTCCGCTGTCACAAATTAAGGAGCAGAAATCAAAGTGCCTAGAGTCTTGAAACACACCGCCTTTCTCGCCCTCGTCGTTCTCGCGGCAGGCTTCGCCGCGTGCAGCCGTAGCGCCGGCGGTAGCGGAACAGCGGAACGTGATGTCGTCGCCACCGTCAACGGTAAAAAAGTAATGATGAGCGAAGTTGATCGCATCATCGGTCAGCAAACCAGCGGGCGGCAGGCGCAGCTCTCTCCACTCGAACTGGCTTCCGCGCGCCTTCAGGTCCTCGATGGATTGCTCCAACAGGAAGTGCTCTTCCAGCGTGCCGAGAAGGAGAAGCTAATCCCTGAGGAAGAGGAAATCACGCGGATCATCAACCAGCAAAAACAGCAGAGCGGCATCACTGCGGAACAATATCAGGAGACGCTGCGAAATTCAGGGCAGACTGAAGAATCCTTGCGGGAGATTGCGCGCAAACAACTCGCGATTCAGAAGCTACTCGATAAAGTGGTTGGCAAGATCGACGCGCCGGGCGACAAAGAGGTTGAGGACTTTTATAACAACAACCGTGCGCGTTATGTGAATGCGCGGGGCGTCACTTTGGCGACCATCGTCGTTGACCCGGCCGACAATGGTGTGTCGAACGACGCGAAAGGTGAGATCGAAGCTAAAAATAAGATTGACATTGTTTACCAGCGTCTGAAGAGCGGCGCGGATTTCGCCACCGTCG
>JACCRA010000627.1 GCA_013813825.1 Pyrinomonadaceae bacterium
CTGCTCGCGCAGGGCGGCGCGGGCGCGGCTCGCCGAGGCGGCGCGGTGGTGGCCGTCGGCGATGTAGAGCAGCGGCACTTCGCGGAAAGAACGCACCAGCGGCTCAGGCGCGGAGAGACGCCAGACCGTGTGCTGGACGCCGTCCGGCGCGGTGAAATCATAGAGCGGTGCGGCGGCGCTCGTCTCGCCCTCCACCAGCGCGTCAATTCTTTTGTCCTGCCGGTAAGTGAGAAAGACGACACCGGTCTGCGCGCGGAGTTGAATCATGTGGCGCGTCCGGTCATCTTCCTTATCAGGCCGCGTGCGTTCGTGCTTGCGGATTAGATCACGGTCGTACTCATCGACCGAGCAACACGCGGCAACGCCCGTCTGCACGTGCTCGCCCATCCGCAGGCGATATAGGTAAAGACTCGGCTCGGCTTCGGTTTCCAGCGGGCAGGTCTCGACCAGCCTTTGCAGATTCTCGGCGGCCTGCGCGTACACCTCATCGCTGTAGAGATTAGTCCCATCGGGGAGATCAATTTCGGGGCGCGTGACGTGCAGAAAACTAAGCGAATTGCCTTCGGCCAGAGAACGCGCCTCGGCGGTGTCCACTACGTCATACGGAACGCTGGCGACTTGCTCGACTCGTTCGGCGGGCGGGCGCAGGGCGCGGAAGGGGAAGATGTCGGCCACGTGTTTAGATTCTCCTGTGCAAGCAGAGTAGCGAGAGTGACATGTGACGAATGACGAGCCAGAAGACAAGATTCGATCTCATCACTCGTCGCTCGTCGCTTGTCGCTAGTTTTCGTAAGACTATCCGTTTACACAGCCGTTTGCCAAGCGGCGAGAGGGCTCGATGAATTGCGGCGACCGGGCGGCGGAGAAATTGAGTTACACTGAGCGCGGATCACCGAAGGAGCGATTGACAGATGAGCGACAATTTAGCGAGCCGCGCTTGCGTGCCCTGTCATGGCGGCGTGCCGAAACTGGAAGCGGAAGAGATCAAGCGGTTGTTGCCGCAACTGCGCGGTTGGGAAGTAAGCGGCGGCGACCACCACCTGAAAAAGTCTTATCGCTTTCCGAACTTCCGGCAGGCGCTTGAGTTGGTCAACCGAATCGCCGCCATCGCCGAACGGGAAGGCCATCATCCCGACCTTCGCTTCGGCTGGGGCTACTGCGAGGTCGAACTGTACACGCACGCCATCGACGGCCTCAGCGAAAGCGATTTCATCCTCGCCGCGAAGTTTGATTTGCTGTGAACCGCGTCAGTCGCCCATGAAGCGATCCGGCGTCGTCGCGCCGCCCCGCTCCGCTTGAAGCAATGGCAAAGGATTAATCGCACCGGCGACGGGCGCATAAACGCCGAAGTGGAGGTGCGGTGCCGTACCTGCCGCGTTGCCCGTCGTCCCGACAAAGCCGAGCGCCGTCTCCGGCGTGACGTAATCACCAACCGCCAGCCCCGGAGCATAAGCGTCGAGGTGCGCGTAGTAATAACTTCGCCCGCCCGCGCCCGCGATGAGGACGGTATTTCCGCCAAGCTGATTCTCGCTCACACGGACGACGTATCCTTCAGTGGCCGAGCGGACGTTAGTCCCGCGCCGCGCGAAAATGTCTTGCCCTTCGTGTAGCCGCCCGCCTGAGCGTGGGGCGTGCCACGTGTCCTCGATCTGGCCGGCGCGCACCCCTTCCACCGGGACGGCAATCTGCGCGTCCGGCTCCCGCGCGGACAGCGCAGCGATTTTGAGAGGCAACTTTAGGCCGCGCACCACCGCGCGAACACTCGCGGGGAAACGCGATTCGTCTGCATTAAACAGCACGATGACAAACAAGAGCACGCCAGAGATTGGTAAAACAAATTTCTTCACACTCATGAGATGCCGGGGACGGCGGTTTAGTTTTTCTCTCTGACTTAGCGGACGCGGCTCTTCTTTCGCTTCAGAAAATCGATCAAAACGAACTGCGTCAGGTTGCCGGGCGTGGCGAAGTAGGCTTTGCCGCTGGTCATCTGGCTCATCTGTTTGACGAACTCGACGAGGTAGTAATCCGAGGCCAGCATAAATGTATTGATCATAATCCCGGCCTTGCGGCACGCCTGCACTTC
>JACCRA010000644.1 GCA_013813825.1 Pyrinomonadaceae bacterium
CTCACGACTGATCTCAAATTTGAGATGACTCATCGCGTGACTTGTCGCAGTCGAGAACACATGAACCGGATGTGTTAATAGATTTGGCTTTATCGAAAAGTTAATAAAATCCAGAGAAGGACAGGTGAAGATGAAGAGTTATTTGCGAAAGCGGTGGTGGGCGTTGCTCTATGTAGCGTTTGTGCTCTTACTCGCGGCGTGCAATGAGAAGCCGCAGGAGCAGTCAAAGGATTTCGACACGGAGACGGGCGAGGAAGTAAACATTAAGAAGGGCATCAAGCCCGAAGCGGACGCGCAAGCCGCCGTGATCGAGACCGACTTCGGGCGCATCGTGCTTGAGTTGTATCCAAATCTCGCTCCCCAGATGGTCGAGCGGTTCAAGCGGCTGGCAGGTGAAGGCTTCTACAACGGCACCGCGATCCACCGCATCAATCCGCAATTAGGCATTATTCAGGGCGGCGATCCGAACTCGAAGGACAGCAATCCGTTCAATGACGGCTCTGGTAGTTCACAACTTCCGAACCTGCCCGCCGAATTCAGCGACATCCCTTACGAGCGCGGCATCGTCGGCGCGGCTCGCGCGCAGTCGAACGACTCGGCCAACTGCCAGTTTTACATCACACTCAAGCGCCAGTCGGCTTTCGACAACCGTTACACCGTTTTCGGCCGCGTCATCGAAGGCCTCAACAACGCCGACATCATCAGCACTGCGCCCACCGCCAACGGCGCGGAGCGGCCCGCCGACAAGATTCTCGTCAAGAGCATCACCCTCCAACCTCGCTCTCAATACAAATGAAAGACTGTCAGTGGGTAGGGGGCAGTTGCATGTGCTCGAAAAACCGAACGCTTAAGATTGAGGTTTCAAGATCGGACGGCACAAAACAACGGACCACGGACCACTGACGTTTTCAGATTGAATTGTCTTCCGTCTTCGAGCGCGGGTCGAGTTCGTAGCGGTTGCGATCGCGGCGGTCGATCTTGTCGATGAACTCTAATTCTTCGTTGTCCTCGAAATTGACGCCGACAGCGTGGGCGTTTTCTTCAACGAGCGATTGATCCGGCGTCGGGTTGTTGCCTGAAACGCTCTCCTCGCCGCTGTCGTTGACATCTTCCCACGTCGCGTCGAGATCGCCGCCGGCGTCGGCGGGCGAAGAAGCGTTGTGCTGGCGCAGGCGTTGGGCAAGTTGTTCCGGGTCTTTAGGCGCGCGCGCGATCTCTTCTTCCATGAACGCTTCGATCTCTGGATCGGGCACGAAGTTGGGATCGTTGCTCAAGTAAGAGAAATCTTCCGGGTTCTTCTTCGGCATGTTAGCAATCTCCTCACTACAAAATTCAAACTCTGCGCGCCACGCATCAATCCCGTCTTTGGCCGTTGACGGTCTGACGGAGAAATTCTCGACTCTTGGACGAAGTGTCCGGGCCGAGTGAAAACTTGTTCAATGATGGGGCTGTAAATTGCTGGCGCACAATATAACACAGGCGGTGAAGAGGGCGGCACGGCACAGTCGTGTGCGAGGCGGTAATCGCGCGGCTGCCAACATCTTGTCGTGATGGACCGACAGATCGAAGATTTACTTCTCAGATTGATTGCTTGACGGCGAGCGAGACGCGCACTTAAACTAAATTTCAGCAATCAACAACGCCAATCAGACGAGCCGGAACGCAAGGCCGCCCGCGTCCGCATCCGAACGGGAACATCCGCCGCGCGTGAATGCCGCGGACATGACCGCCCAACTTGAAAAACATGACACATCATCTCTTCAACTCGCTGCAAGTTTTCGACGCCGGGCACAGTCGCGAGGCACAGTTCTACTCGCTTCCGCAATTGGAAAAAGAGGGCGTCGGCAACGTCTCGCGGCTGCCAGTCTGCCTTCGCATCGTGCTCGAATCGTTGCTGAGAAATTTTGACGGCGTGACCGTCGAGGAGTCCGACATTCGCACGCTCGCCAGTTGGGAACCGAACAGCGAGCGGACTGAAGAGGTTCCATTCATCGTCGCCCGCGTGTTGTTGCAGGATTTCACGGGCGTGCCGCTGTTGGTCGATCTGGCGGCGATGCGCGCGGCGGTGGCGCGGATGGGACGCGACCCGAAGATCATTGAGCCGTTGGTCCCGGTCGATCTGGTCATCGATCATTCGGTGCAGGTTGATTTCTGGAGCGGCCCCGACGCGCTCGAACGCAACATGGAGATGGAGTTTAAACGCAACCGCTCGCGCTACCAGTTTTTGAAGTGGGGCACGCAGGCGTTTCAGAGTTTTACAGTGGTGCCGCCGGGAATCGGCATCTGCCATCAGGTGAATCTTGAGTACCTCGCCAAAGGCGTGCTGGAAAAGGAAGGCGTCTTTTACCCCGACACTTTGGTGGGCACCGATTCGCACACGACGATGATCAACGGGTTAGGGATCGTTGGTTGGGGCGTCGGTGGTATTGAGGCAGAGGCCGGGATGCTCGGCCAGCCGGTCTATTTTCTAACGCCCGACGTGATCGGCGTGAACATGACGGGCAGTTTGCGCGAAGGCGTGACGGCGACCGACTTGGTATTGCGCGTGACGGAGATGCTGCGGCAGGCCAAAGTGGTCGGCAAATTCGTCGAATTTCACGGCGAGGGCGCGGCCAGTCTGCCGGCTTACGACCGCGCGACCATCGGCAACATGGCTCCCGAATACGGCGCGACGATGGGCTTCTTTCCCGTGGACGAAAAGACGCTCGATTATTTCCGCTCGACCGGCCGCAGTGAAGAGCAGATCGCGGCGGTTCGCAATTATTTCACCGCGCAAGGCATGTTCGGCGTCCCGCGCGCGGGCGAATGCGTTTACAGTCAGGTGATTGAACTGAACCTCGCCGAGATCGAGCCGAGCGTTTCAGGGCCGAAGCGCCCGCAGGATCGGATCGAACTGGCGAACCTCAAAGAACAGTTTCTCGAATTGTTGAAAAAGCCCATCGGCGAGAATGGTTATAACAAGTCAGCGGATGAAATGACGGAGCGATTCCCCGTCAACTTGCGTGCGAGATCGTCGCGGGCGACACGCGAGTTGCCCGTCATCGTGGGCGGCGGCGCGCAAGAGTCGGACTCCGCGCCGGGCGTGATCGCAACTGAAACCAACGGGGAACTTGGCGGGACGAGCGAGAAGGATACGAGCGCGACCACCGAGTTGGAGATGATGAACAACCGCCCGACGCCTAACCGCGTGAGTGGCGTGCCCGACCAGTTGTCGCAGACGACGACGCTTGACGAATCGGCCGATCTCGGACACGGCGACGTGGTGATCGCGGCGATCACTTC
>JACCRA010000666.1 GCA_013813825.1 Pyrinomonadaceae bacterium
TGGATCGCCGCTTCGCGCGATCTGGCCGAGATGGCGGGGGCGTTGAACGACGCCGCGCTGAAAATTCGCGCCTCGCAAAACGCCGAGCGCACGCGCGCCGCCACCGAACAGACGTACTGGCTGCCGGAGCGCGGCTACTACGCCTTCGCCACGAAACTCCCCGCGACCGAGCCGGAGAAGGCCGCTCCCGGCCCGCACCGCGAACGGCGGCAGGCGCGCATGAATGAGTTGGCCGGCGCGAAACTGTTCGACGAAGACACGGTGCTGCCCGCCGTGCCGCTCTGGTTCGGGGCGCTCGCGGACGAACGCGCACAACTTGAGCTCGATCACCTCGGCAGCTCTCAGATCGCCACCGACTGGGGCGCGCGCCTCATCTCGAATCAGAGCCGCCTCTACGATCCGCTCTCTTATCATCACGGCTCGGTGTGGCCGCTCTTCACCGGCTGGGTCAGCATGGCGGCATACCGCTACGGTCGCCCGCACGTCGGCTATCAGGCGCTGATGGCGAACGCGCTGCTCACCGAACAGAGCGCGCTCGGCAATGTCACGGAACTTTTGTCCGGCGACTTCAACGCGCCGTTCGGCCGCTCGTCGCATCACCAAATCTGGTCGGAGGCAATGGTCGTCACGCCGCTGGTGCGCGGGTTGCTCGGCATCGAGACGACGGCCGGCGGCACGGAACTGCGGATCGCGCCTCAACTACCCGCGAATTGGTACACGCTCCGCGTCACCAACATCCCCGCGGCGGACGTTCGTTATCAGATGATGCTCCTCCGGGGGACCAATTTTACAAACATCAGTCTCGGCCAACAGGCGACAGACTTGAGCGGGAAGATTAAACAGTCGGAGAAAATCAAACGCCTCGTGCTCGCGCCGTCTTTCCCGCTGGACGCGCGCATCACGTCCGTCAGCGTGCAAGGCAGTCCCGCGAAGTTTAGCGTCACGCGGGTGGGCGATGTGCAGCGCGTCGAGATCGTGATCGAGCGTTTCCTCCGCGAGAACCTCGTCGAGATCAAACACGAAGGCGGAACCAATGTCGCACTTAAACCTGAGACGCCTTTAACCGGGGCGACCAGTAAGGGGCTGCGCCTGTTGCGCGTGCGCCCGGATGCGGACGGGCTAATGATTCTGTCCGAAGGGCGCGGCCGGGCATCTTACGGCCTCGACTTCATCTCCGACCGCCGTTTCGCGGACGACGCCGCCATGCGTCTTTACTATCCGCGCTCAATTCGAGAGCCGAAATTGTCCCTTTCGTTCATCGGGCGACCTGACGAGTACGTGCGGCGTGAGAGCAGAAGTCCTTTCCTCAAGTAGTGACAACCCTTCACCCTGTTCAACAAAAACGAGGCTGCGAGGTCAATAAAACGTCGTAGCCTCACGATTGAGTTTCTAACAACTCCCGTTAGCGTTTAAGCCAGCCGAACAGCCCGTGGATGATCGTCTCGCGGTTCTCTTAGTAGAGTTTGTGTACTCAATGCTCTACCTTTTTCTCAAAGATGTGTTTCATGCTCAGCGCAGCCTTGCGCTTCCACTTGTACCGTCGCGTGCGCGATCTTGAAATCATGCGTGATGCGCTCACGCACGCGGGTCAGCACTGCATCATGCGCCACGCTTTTCCTTCTCAAACCACAGATAGAGTGTCGGCAGCAGGTAAAGCGTTAGCAGCGTCGAAGTGACGAGTCCACCGATGACGACCGTCGCCAGCGGGCGCTGCACTTCCGCTCCCGCGCCGCTCCCTATTGCCATCGGAATAAAGCCGAGACTGGCGACCAGCGCCGTCATCAGCACGGGTCGCAGTCTGGTCATCGCACCCTCACTGACTGCCTCGGCGACCCGCTTTCCTTCTTCGCGCAGGTGGTTAATGTAGCTGACCATCACCACGCCGTTTAAGACGGCAACGCCGAAGAGCGCGATGAAGCCCACTCCCGCCGAGATCGAGAACGGCATCCCGCGTAGGAACAACGCGAAGATGCCGCCGACGATGGCGAACGGGATGCCGGTGTAGATCAGGATGGCCTGCTTGACCGAGTTGAAAGTCGAGAACAGCAGCACGAAGATCAGGAACAGCGCGAGCGGCACGACGATCAGCAGGCGCTCCGACGCGCGTTGCATATTCTCGAACGTGCCGCCCCACGTCAGGTAGTAGCCGGGCGGAATCTGCACATCGCGCGCGATCACGGCTTGCGCTTCCTCGACGAAGCTGCCGATGTCGCGCCCGCGCACGTTGAGTTCGACGCCGATGCGCCGGCGCGTGTCTTCGCGGGAGATTTGCGCCGGGCCTTCGACGAGCGCGATGTCGGCGAGTTGCGAGAGCGGGATGCGCGCTCCGTTCGGCGCGGCGACGAGCAGTCCCTTGATCGTCTCGACATCACGGCTCGCGTCCTCCTGAAGACGCACGACCATGTTGAAACGCTGTTCGCCCTCGAAGACCTGCCCGGCGTCTTTGCCAGCGACGATTGATTCGACGAGGTCGTTCACATCTTCGACATTCAAGCCGTAGCGCGCGACCGCCGCACGATCAACCTTGATCTGCAACTGCGGCAGCCCCGAAGTGGCTTCGGCTTTGACATCTTCCGCCCCCTTCACCTTCCGCACGGCGGCGGCGATCTTGTTCGCCGTCTCGCTCAAGGTGTCGAGGTCGTCGCCGAAGAGTTTGATGGCGACATCGGAGCGCACGCCGGAGATGAGTTCCGCGACTCTCAGTTCAATCGGCTGCGAAAAGCTGATCGCGGCGCCGGGCACTTGCATCTCCAGCTTCGCCGCTATCTTCTCGACGAGTTCCGCCTTCGTTTCGGCGGTCGTCCACTCGTCATGCGGTTTCAGCTCAACGTAAAGGTCGCTGAAGTCAATGCTCATCGGGTCGGTGGCGACTTCGGCGCGGCCCGTTTTCGAGATCACTTTTGTGACCTCCGGGAAACTCTTGAGGACTGCTTCAACCTTCGACGTGTTCTTGACCGACTCGGTGAGTGAGACGCTTGGCAGGCGTTGCACCTGCAAGGCGAGCGCGCCTTCGTCGAGGCGCGGGATGAACTCAGAACCCAAGTACGGGAACAGGATGCCGCTCACCACGACAAGCGCGGTGGCGAGGGCGAGAGCCTGCGCGCGGTATCGCGTCACGAACGCGAGCGAGGGTTGATAGTGCCGCTTCGCAAAACGGATGATAAAGCTCTCTTTTTCCGAGACGTGCCCGCGCAACAGGAAGGTCATCATCGCCGGAACGTAAGTGAGCGACAGAATCAACGAACCGAGCAGCGCGAAGACGACCGTCAGCGCCATCGGCTTGAACATCTTGCCTTCAATGCCCGTTAGGGAAAGGATCGGCAGATAGACGATGGCGATGATCGCCACCGCGAACACGACGGGTCTCCCGACTTCGAGGCAGGCGTCGAGGATCGTGCGTTCGGGCGGCTCTCGCGAGCCGTGTTCCTGCGCTTCGGCGCGGCGGCGGATCGTGTTCTCGACCATTACCACCGCGCCGTCAACGATCAGTCCAAAGTCGAGCGCGCCGAGGCTCATCAGGTTTCCCGACACGTTAAAGACGCGCATCAGGATCGCCGCGAAGAGCATCGAGAGCGGGATGATCGTCGCCACGATGAGCGCGCCGCGCCAGTTGCCCAATAGCAAGATCAGGACGACGATGACGAGCAGCGCGCCTTCGATCAAATTCTTCTCAACTGTGCCGATGGTGCGGTTGACGAGTTCCGCGCGGTCGTAGAACGGGATCAGTTGGACGCCTTTCGGCAGCGTCTTTTTGATCTCCTCGATGCGCTCCTTGACGTTCTCCGTGACGGTGCGCGAGTTCTCGCCTTTGAGCATCATCGCAATGCCGGTGACGATCTCGCCCTCACCGTCAGCCGTCACCGCGCCCTGCCTGACGGTCGCGCCTTCGACCACCTCGGCGACATCCCGCACAAAGACGGGCACGCCCTCGCTCCCGGTCTTGACGACGATGTTGCGAATGTCATCGGCTTTCTCAACTAGTAGTCCGTCATAGTAGATTTGATGAATGCTCTTTGACCCGGTAAAGTCTGGTCATATTATCCATCAGGAGCCAGAGTAACCATGCCGAAAAAGAAATATCTGGTCACGCTGACCGCCGAGG
>JACCRA010000690.1 GCA_013813825.1 Pyrinomonadaceae bacterium
CCCCTTGCGATGGCGGGGCAACATAAAAGCCGCAGCGGACTCGCGAGCTTACCGCTTCCAGCGTCGTGCTCCCGGTTACTCACTGCTTCATGTTCATGAAAAACTGAAAAGGGAAGAGGTTTTAGCCCCTTCCCCTTTCGTCATTCACCTTTTCTCTATAACTTAAGCTGTCGCCGGGTTGCTGCCGGTAATCGGCGGCAGGATCGGCTTGAGCGGATTGGCGGTCGGCTCTTTCAGTTGCGGGCGCTCCTCGTCTTTCGGCGCGGACGAGCCGCCGCTGTTGTCGTCCTCAAGTGGGAGGCCGGCGACGATGCGGCGAATCTGGACGCCGTCAAGCGTCTCGCGCTCAAGTAGAGTTTCCGAAAGGCGCACCATTGTTTCGCGGTTCTCGGTGATAATTTCCTTCGCGCGATCATACTGATCGGAGACGAGCTTTCTGACTTCCTGATCGATCTTGACTGCGGTGTCTTCCGAAAAGTCGCGGTGCTGCGAAATCTCGCGGCCGAGGAAAATCTGCTCCTCTTTCTTGCCGAAGGTGAGCGGCCCAAGATTCGACATGCCGTACTCGCAGACCATCGCCCGCGCTAATTCGGTCGCGCGCTCGATGTCGTTTGAAGCTCCCGTCGTGATGCTTCCCATGAAGGTCTCTTCGGCGATGCGCCCGCCCATCAGGATGGCGATCTGGCCGAGCAGATACTCCTTCGAGTAATTGTGGCGGTCGCCTTCCGGCAACTGCTGCGTCAGGCCAAGTGCCATGCCGCGCGGGATGATCGTCACCTTATGCACGGGATCAGCGTTCGGGACCTTAAGGCCGACCAGCGTATGACCGGCTTCGTGATACGCGGTGACGCGCTTCTCCTCGTTGGTGAGAACCATGCTTTTGCGCTCCGCGCCCATCAACACCTTGTCTTTCGCCAACTCGAAGTCGGTCTGCATCACGATCTTCTTGTTGTAGCGCGCCGCGTTCAAGGCCGCCTCGTTGACGAGGTTCGCCAAATCCGCGCCCGTAAAGCCGGGCGTGCCGCGTGCGATCACGTTGATGTCAACGTCTTCGGCGAGAGGAATCTTGCGCGTGTGGACTTTCAAGATGCCTTCGCGACCACGCACGTCGGGCCGTGAGACGACGACGCGACGATCAAAACGGCCGGGCCGGAGCAACGCCGGATCGAGGACGTCCGGGCGATTGGTCGAAGCCATCAGGATTACGCCGTCGTTCGACTCGAAGCCGTCCATTTCGACGAGCAACTGATTGAGCGTCTGTTCGCGCTCGTCGTGCCCGCCGCCTAAGCCCGCACCACGATGGCGACCGACGGCGTCGATCTCGTCGATGAAGACGATGCACGGCGCGTTCTTCTTGCCCTGCTCAAACAGATCGCGTACGCGCGACGCGCCGACGCCGACGAACATCTCGACAAAGTCCGAACCTGAGATTGAGAAGAACGGCACGTTCGCCTCGCCCGCAACGGCGCGCGCTAAGAGCGTCTTGCCGGTTCCCGGCGGCCCCATCATCAGCACGCCTTTCGGAATGCGCCCGCCGAGTTTCTGAAACTTCTGCGGCTCCTTCAAGAACTCAATAATCTCTTGCAGTTCCTCTTTCGCCTCTTCGACGCCCGCCACGTCCTTGAACGTGACGCGCTTCTGCTGGTTATTGAGCAGTTTCGCCCGCGACTTGCCAAAGCTTAGAGCCTTGTTGCCGCCGGCCTGCATCTGCCGCAGCATGAAAATCCAAATGCCGATGAAGAGCAGCAACGGCGCCCAAGTGATCAACATTCCCCACAACAGGCCGTTACCCGCCGGCTCCGACTGCGCCTCGGCGACAAGCTGCTTGCCTTCGGGGGTCTTTTGTACGGCGAGGTTCATTAGGTCGTCGCGCAGCTCGCTGTCAATGGCCGTGGTGTATTGCTGCCCGCCCTTTTCGACGGTGACGACTTCTGACGGCCCGATCTTCATCTTGTCGATCTGACCGTTCTGCACTTTCTCGAACAGCAGGTTGTAAGCCAACGGTTTCACGTTGCCGCCCTGCCCTCTCGAAAAAGCATTGTAGAGCAGCACCGCGCCCGCCAAAATGAGAACCCAAAAAATGATTTGTCTGGCTGTAGAACTCAACTCGTTTCGTGCCTCCGGCGCTGATCATAACCGATCCGCGCGCATGTTGTCGCTCCCGCCTAGCATAACATTCAAAATCGCCTGCGCTGACCGCGCCGGATGGGTAAGCCTAACCCTTGTGATCCAGCCTGTTTCGCGCCCCTTTTTGATGCTCCGGCCGTCACCGGAGTTGTGTTCTTTCCGTGCGCCCGTCGGTAGTGAAAACTGAAACAATGGCCTGTCACATCAGCCTTTGTTCGGACGTGCGATGAACGGCAGATTCCGCCAACGCTCCTGAAACCCTAGCCCGTAGCCGAAGACATAATCCTCCGTGGTCTCGAACGCGCGCCAGTCCGGCGCGATCTCCACGCGGTGTCGCTCCGGCTTGTCGATCAAGACGCACAGCCGCACCGACGTAGCGCCGCGTCCCTCCAACTGCTTCAGCAAATACTCCTGCGGCACCCCCGTCTCCAACACCCCTTCGACGAGCAGGATGTCGCGGTTGCCAACCTCCATCGGAGTTATAAACTGCAAATCCTGCACGCCGCCGAGCGAGCGATGATCGTAGCGGAGAAAGGTCGTCCGCAACGGCACGTCGATACGTCGAAGCAGATCGGCGAGAAACATGAAACTGTCTTCGAGGACGCCGAGGACCGTCACTTCACGTTCGCGGTAGGCGGCGGAAATCTCGCCGGCCAGCGCCCCGACGCGGTCGGCAATCTGCGCCGCGCTGAAAACCTCGACGTTGCGTTGATCCATTATTCTCGCCTCATTTCTTCCACACGACAAAGATAAAGACCGCTCAAGCTGTGAGCGGCCTGACAGCAACTCTGATTCTAAATGCCGAACCGCGCTTTAATCAACTGATATTCCACCGGCAACCGTCCGTAGCAGAAATGAGACAATCCTGCCCACCGAGAAGCTACGCCTCAATCCAAGATGCTCCATTCTAAGTATGGCTTAGATATTTTCTTAAGCACATCTTCATCTGCCTCGATAAGTGTAACTCGCCCTTCAGCGCCTCGCGCAGGCCTATCAACTGGCTCAAACTCAACATCAACTTTGATGTACGGGCATTTACGATAGACGTAAACGCGCTTGAGACCAGTAGATAAACCTCCCTCCGTTGTAAACACCTTGAACAAGTCCGCGCGTGTCATACCGACTTTGACTTTTTCTATCTCTTTGAGATTATTAGCAATCCATTCCGTTGGCTCCTGCGATTTTTGAGAACTCCGCGCCGATAGAGCAGAAACAGAAACGACCACCACGAAAAGAGACGCCACAGTTACAACAGCAAATTTTCTCATGACAGTCACCTAAGTCCTCGGTCAATTTAAGATTCGTAACTGATGTCTTCCAACGCGAAGCGGGCTAATAATGGTTATCCGCGTTCATCGGCGGCTCACTCTTCTCCGGTTCTTTCACGCGGAAACACAGCCGGCCACGATGGCGCACGATCTCGCTTCCGCCCGGCAACTCCGCCACGCGCCCGCCGCGCTCGCCCTCCAACAACTTCTCAATTGCCAACACGTGAACCAACTCGACGCGGCGCAAATGCCCTCGCCCGGCCTTGATCCACTGCCGCAACGCGCGACGCCGGACAGCCACGTTCGCCCCTCGCAGGACTTCGACACTAAGCGGCGCAATTTTGTTCCCGTCGCCAGCGGCGGCGCTCGCAGGAGCCATCCTCTCAAGTTTTAATTTCGGATCACGCGCGGCCTCGGCCAGCAGTTTCGCGGCCTCTTCATCGAGCGCCGCCGAATCGTCGCGCAGCAGTCTGGCGGCCCGCGCCAGCGCCTCGACGGCCCGCGAATTGAAAGTTTCCAACAGCGGGAGCAACTGCCGCCGCACGCGCACCCGCTTAAAACTTTCGTCTTCGTTCATGGCATCGACGCACGGCTCGACGCCCCGCTCGCGGCAATACGCGACAGTCTCCGCCCGCCGCGCCCAACCAAGCAGCGGTCGCGCCAATTGCACGTCGCCGCGCTCGTCCAAAGCCCTAACGGGAGACATGCCGCCCAAGCCCGCCGATCCGCTGCCGCGCAGTAGAGCCAGCAAGACAGTCTCCGCCTGATCGTCGAGCGTGTGCCCCGTCAACACTACGCCCGCGCCGCGCGCCCGCGCCACATGTCCGAGAAATTCGTAACGCTCGCCACGTGCTGCCTGCTCCAAATTGTCACGCTCGCGCCGCGCCCGCTCCACCACCGACGCCCGGCCCGCTGCACATTCATATCCGAGTCGCCTCGCCAGTTCCGCCACCCAACGCGCGTCCGCCCCCCCCGCCGCCCCGCGCAGGCCGTGATCAAGGTGCGCCACCACGACGCCGCACAC
>JACCRA010000692.1 GCA_013813825.1 Pyrinomonadaceae bacterium
GGGATCGAGCAGGATGTTTTGCAGAGCCGACCAGAACAATTGATGCCACGTCGCGCCGCCAGCGTCGGCCAGATCGATAATGTGCGGCGGGGCGTGCTTTCCGGCTGATTCCCGATTGCCGGCGCGCGAGTAGAGGAAGGGAACCGCGGAAGCCGCGCGTTGCGCGACGTTTGGCCGGGCGTAAGTGTGCATCCAGACATAGCGCAGACGATCGTTATCGGGCTGCTCGTCTCCGAGTGTGTCGCGCAGAACGCTGACTAGCGGAACTGGTCCCGTGATGTTAGCGCCGGTCGCCGGTTCGAGTCCGCGAAGTTCACCAAAAATTGTGAGTAATTCAGCGCCGCCGTCGATAGGGAGGCGTTCAATCTGGAACCCGGAAGTCTGAGCGGGCGACAACGCGGGCCGGGCGGACGGTGGTGGCGTGACCGTCTCTTGCGCGGCCACCTGCGGCGGGCGGAACACGGGAGAAAGCGTGTGAACGAGGGCTACCAGCGTAAGGCAGAACGCCCGCCGCGCGCTCCGTCGCCAGAGGACGCTCTTCATACTATTACTCCACCCTCCGGTTCTACTCATGTTGGAAAAAAACTGCACCCGCCATCGTCAATTTCTTAAGTGGTGGGCGCTCCCGACTTATTTTAATTCGCACCCTCGGAGCGTTGGCAAGCGCCGGGTCGCCTTGCTGCAAAAATCTAAATCGACCCACGAGACGAGTTGCCGGTAATAATAAAGACATCTTAGCGACTTAACTCGACCACGACACGACGAGACGCTTGGTCTAGTTGGTACACCAGCGTGGCGGGCAGCTCGCCGAGTGACGTTTGCACGATTGGCCGGCTGATGTTCTCAAGCTTCTTCACCAATTCGTCGTTGCTGAAATAACGCCGTCCGCGCGCCACAACGAGCAGGTCGCCTTCGCGCATTCCGCCGAGCGCGGCGCGATCCGAGAGTGAGATGGAGATGAGATCGTCGCGCCCGGCAAGCCGCGCGTAATGCGAGAGCAAGCCGGGCGTTTCGCTGGCGACGCGCCCGCCCGGCGGCGCCAGACGGGCGACAGCGATAGCAGTCTCGCGTACACCCCCGTCATAAAATTCATCGTGCGGGAAGAAGTCGCCGGCGTGCGTGCGCCCGCCCCCCAACTCATTCGTGTAAAGACGGTAGTAGGGCGCAAAACTGATCGCCGCCGACGCTGAAGTGAAGACGAAAACAGCGGCGACGCAGAGTTGCGCCAGCGCTTTCCGGCGGCCGTCGCCCCCTGCTATCCAGCCGAAGACTTGCGTCAGCCACTGCGCCAGCGCGTGAATGCCGACGGCCGCCGTGATCAAGACGACGGGCAGCGCCAGCGTGAAATAGCGCAGAAATTTCCCGCCCATCAGCGAGAAGGGAAAGAACCAGTAGAACATCCAAAAGAGGATGAAATAACGTCCGTCGCCGAGGCGTTTCTGAAAGAGCAGCGGCAGCCCGACAAGGAACGCGAAGACGACGGAGAGCGGTAGCTTGAAGGCCATGAAGGCGTAGTAGAAATACCACGGCGAGCCGTTCAGCCAGAGCGACATCTGATTAGGGTAGAGCCGCCCCATGAATTCATAACCATCGTGGCCGATGCGGCGCTCGCCGGCGAAAATTCGCATCTCGTGCCACGTCTCGGGCAGCAGGATCGCCGGATTGCAGACGAGAAACACCGCGCCCATGATCAGGAAAAAGATTAGATATTTCTTTTTACCCAGCCGCCAACGAGTCTGCGGCAACGCCTGAAAAATATGATAGTAGCTAGTGCCGATGGCTAAGAGGTGCGGCAGATATTTCGAGGCCATCATCGCACCAAAGGCGGCGGCCGTCGCCCAGTAATAACGCTCTGGATGGGCGACACCTGATTCGGCGGCGCGCTGTCCGCGCAACCAGAAAAAGTTTGCCAGCAAAAAGAAGAAAAGCAGAAACGTGTCTTCCTTCGCGATCCGGTTAAAGCCGATGGCCGCCGGATCGAACGCCCACAAGGCGGCGGCGATCAATCCGGTGAGGGGACCAAACAATTCGGCGACGACGAGATAAATAAGCAGCGCCGTCAATGCGCCGAAGACGGCGGACGGAAGACGAAGCGCCGACTCGGGCGCGATTTGCAGTGACGAGTTCGCTTGTGTGAGTCCGGCGCGGTTCCAACGCTCCGCGACGACGATGCTGCCGGTCAGCAGCGCCTTCATCAACATCGGGTGCTCGCCGTTGGTCGAAGTCAATCCACGCGCCCGGTAGTCTTCGACGGCGAGTAGTTTATTCAACTCGTCCTCGCTCAAACCTTCGGCGCTCAGACGGTAAGCGCGCAAGCCGAACCCGACGCAGACCAGCGCGATAAGCGACGAAAGCATCAACGCGCGGCTCAGTGTGCGGAAGGATGGCGGAGAAAAAAGCTCCGGCCTTAGTCCGGCCGTCGTAATGGGTGCAGCAGTAAACAAACTTTTCGGTCACCCCTTAAAAATTAAGAATAAATGTTCAGCTATCAGCATTTAGCTAAGACAAAGTCAGCGTGCGTGCCTTTCGCCTAACTGAACCAGAAGTGCAATTGAAAGACCAGCGCGGCGCATGACTGACCGCTGAATGC
>JACCRA010000698.1 GCA_013813825.1 Pyrinomonadaceae bacterium
TGTCCGAGAAGGTCGCTACCTCTTTAACGTACCACGCGGCACTGAGGTGGTCTAATTATTCAGGAGACGATCCTCTCGCTAGAATACAGCGATGAGAAAATACGACGACGAATACAAACAATCAGCGGTGAAGAAAATACATGACGGGCAATCAGTAGCATCGGTGTCACGCGAGCTAGGCGTTGCCGAAAGTCTGCTCCACAACTGGAAGCGACAAGTAAGTGAGCGTAGCTCCGACGCCGATAAGGAAACGCTTGCACTCAAGAAGCAGATTCGAGAACTGGAGATGGAACGCGACATTCTAAAGAAGGCAGCCCTTATCTTCGGCAAGAGCGTGTAGTTCGCTACCGCTTTATCAACGAAGTTAAGGGCAACAAGTATCCGCTCAAGATGGTGTGCCGTGTGATGAGAGTTTCTCAGAGTGCGTATCATGCTTATCAAAGCGGCAAGACTTACGTGTTAAGTCGGGTGAAAGCCGAACTTAGCCAACAAGTTGAAGCGGTGTTTTATCAACACCGGCGGCGGTATGGGTCGCGCCGCATCGGTGCGGAACTTGTGGCACAGGGCATCAGCGTCGGACGTTTTCAGGTTCGTTCACTGATGCGAAGACTTGAGTTGAAGGCGATAGCCACGCGACGTTTTCGTCCAATGACAACGGATTCACGTCATAGCGTGATGCCCTCTCCGAACTTGTTGCTTGATGGAGAGAATGCAGCCCGGAAACCGCGTGATGTAATCGTCGGTGACATCACCTACTTGCCGATGAGGTCGGGCAAGCGGAGTTACCTGGCAACATGGCAGGATAAGTTTACGCGGCGCATCGTGGGGTGGGCAGTTGCCGATTCGATGACCGAAGAGTTGGTGATAAAAGCGTTTGAAAAGGTGATTCGCGGTGGCAGCCTTAAACCTTCGACTATTGTCCACACGGATCGCGGTAGCCAGTATGTATCGAAGAACTTCCGTCATCTGTTAGCCGCGCAAAGATGTCGGCAGAGCATGTCACGACGGGCTAATTGTTGGGACAACGCGCAAGCCGAAAGTCTGTTTTCGAGATACAAAGCGGAGCTGCTCGAAGACGGCGTGTTCGAGGACACACCGCAAGCGAGAAGCGAAACCTTCAGCTACATCGAAGGTTATTACAACCGGGTGCGACGGCACTCAAGTTTGGGCTACAAAAGCCCGGATGAGTTTGAACGAGAAATCAACACTAAAAAGAAAGGGTCAAATAGCGAGAGGGTTGTGTCCGGCAAAACTTGGTTCATCCGCACTTTTGGTGCAACGCGACGCTTCATTCGCACAGTTCCATATGATGATGCCAGCTTGAACTTTTAAGCTGCCGGCTGATGTATGACTCGTGCGCGCAGCAGATCGAACTTCGCGCGACCATACGTCGCACGCTTGATGAACTTCAACCGGTTCACCTGCCCCTCGACTTGTCCTTGACTCCACTCGTTAACGAAGGCGGCGCTCACCGCCGTTCGGTCTTGCCCCACGCTGTTGGCGAAGTACACCAGCTCACCGATGCCGCTCGCCCGCGCCGCTCCGAGCCATCCTTGTAACTCGTCGGCGCGCCGCTCGCGCAGCAGCCGATGAAAGTCTCTGACCAGCTTCTGCGCGCGATCGATCTCCCCGCTCCGGTGGCATAGCTCATCAGCGAGCTGGCGTTCCCATTCTTCCTTTCGCTTCTCCGGACTAAATAGCAACCACTTGATGCGCCGCACTGATGGCGCGCGCCCCGGCAGCGATCGCGTGGCAGTCTGAACTTCGATCTCGGTGCTTGAGCTGACGCGCCATCTTTGCAGGAAGTGGCGGAGCGTGACCTCCGCTCCCGCATAGCCGTGTGACTTGATCTCTTTCCACAAAGCCCGGCTGCTGCGCTCGCCTTGCTCCCACCTTCGCTGCAAGTACGGAAGATAGCGATAGATCGGCGAGCAGCCCGCGCTTCTCGCCCGACGCTGCGGTAACGACTCGGCGGCGATGAACTCTCTGACTTGACAGCGCTGCATGTTCAAACGGCGGGCGATGGTCAAGATCGGCAGACCGGCGCGATGCAGTTCTTTGACCGCCCGATAGCGGTGCTCGCGGCGGGCGAGCTTTGCTTGTCTTTGTGCGGTGAGCAGTGCTTGCGCCGCGCTCGGCGTCGGTATCTTTTCCGCGCCCGCCCTTTCACCCTTGAGACTCTGTGGGGAGTGGAAGACCGCCTGAGTCGCCGCCTTGATCTGTGTGTGACGCCGATACAAGAACTTCTCGAAGCCGTCGAGTAAGTTCTTAAGCAGGTGGAAGCGGTCAGCGACCTGCACGGCGTGCGGCGCGCCCGCTCGCGCTCCGGCGGCATACGAGCCGCCGCGATCACGCGAGATGATCTCGACCTCCGGGTGCTGCCGAAGCCACGCCGCGAACGTCTCCGCCTCGCGATCAGGTAACAACTCGACCGGTTGATGCTTCTCCAGATCAACTAGAATCGTGCCGTATCGTTGACCGCGCCGGAACGCGAAGTCGTCCACGCCTAGAACTTTGATTGGCGCGTGTGACTGCGGCTGAAACTGACGAATGCGCCTGAGCAGCGTGTCGGGGCTGACTTGTAAGCTCAAGCCACACGCCGCGCGCGCACCGGCTTCGCCGCCCATCGCGAAGGCGAGCAGCGTCAGTGCAGCGTTCAAGCGCACGGTCTTGCGCGCGTAAGCCGCGACCACCTCCGGCAAGCGTTCGCAGAAGACCTTTCGCTCGCAGAGTTCATTACGGCAGCGCAGCTTGCGCGTATGCAGTTCGAGACGCGCTGTGACGCCGTGCCACGGCAGATCGGCGACGTGGCGCGTGTAGTGGCTGTGCAGGCTCGTCGACGCAACCCCGCACTTCGGGCAGCACGGACGGCGTTGCGCGGCTCGCACCACCAGCGTGACGGAGTGCGGTTCAGAGACGAAACATTCCAGACGGATCGCGTCCGGGTCAGCCAGTAAGGTTGAAGCATCCATGCCGCCGTTTATAGCGGCTCAATCTGCTTTGCACCAAAAGCGCGGGTGAACCCAAAACTTGACCATCTCAATCACATTGCACCGGATGATGTCGAGCGGTTTAAGACGTGGCGCATAAAGCAAAAAAGCGCCCACCCGCGAAGAAAACTGCGAAGTTGGCAAAGGCAGAAAATAAGTCCGCCGCGACCTTAAAGCCTGCGACGGTCAACCGTGAACTTGCTTGCATGAAAATTCTGTTCAACCACTTCATTAAAGACGACATGATTTTTAAGAATCCCGTCTCCCGCGTGAAGTTCCTAGCCGAAAATAACGAACAGACGCGCGTACTTTCGCTCGATGAAGCGAACTTATATTTGCTCGCCGCTTCACAGCCCTTGCAGGATATTGCTACGCTCATGCTCGAAACCGGGATGCGCCCGGAAGAGGTTTGCCGCATCCGGCGTGAGAACGTGAACCTTGAACACGGCTACCTTTTCAACCCTTATGGCAAGACCAAAGCGGCGAAGCGTAAAGTCCCACTCTCGAATAGAGCCTCTGCCGTTCTCTCTAAGCGGCTCAATGACGCGAAGGGCGAATATACTTTCCCGGTCGTGGCGTCGGCGATGCGCCGATTGTGAAGGTCAATAACGCGCACACGGCGACGGTCAAACGCTCCGGCGTGCGTTCCTTCCGACTATACGACCTTCGCCACACATGGGCGACGCGGGCGGCAATGGCGGGCGTTGATCTTGTGACGCTGGCCGCGATGATCGGACACTCGCGCATTCAGATGGTCTTGCGCTACGCGCATCCTTCGGAAGAGCATCAATTCCAAGCCATGAAGAGAGTGCAAACCTTCGTCGCGGGCGGACTCAAAAGCAGGTAAGCTGCAAAGTGTCCCCACAAAAGTCCCAACAGCAATCATTTAAGG
>JACCRA010000706.1 GCA_013813825.1 Pyrinomonadaceae bacterium
TGCGCGAAGCCTTCGCGCGCGCCAGCCATGCCGAGGCGCTCAGGCAGAGCGAGCAATTGAAGTCGGCTCTGCTCGACGCCGTGACGCACGATCTGCGGACGCCGCTCACCTCTATCAAAGCCTCCGCCAGCGCACTGCTCGAAGACGCCGGACGCGGGACCAACGAGACGTTGCCGCTCGATGCGGAGGGACGGCAGGAACTGCTCGCCGTGATCGACGAGGAAGCGGATCGGCTCAACCGCTTTGTCGAGGGGCTGGTTGAGATGGCGCGCATCGAGGCCGGCGAGATGCATTTGCGGCGCGCATGGGGCGGCGTCGATGAGATCATCGCGGCGGCGCTCGCGCGCGCCGGGCCGCTGACCGCGCAACACCACATCGAAGTCGCCGTCGAAGACGAGTTGCCGTCCGTTCGTGTGGATGCGCGGGCGGTCGCGGAAGTGATCTACACGCTGATCGATAACGCCACGAAGTTCGCGCCGAGAGGCACGACTGTCAGGATCACGGCGGCCCGCGCTCCGGGCGAGACGATCCAAATCGCGGTCGAAGACGAAGGGGCGGGAGTGCCAATTGAGATGCGCGAGAGTATCTTCCAAAAATTTTCCCGCGTGGAGCAGCAGAGCGGGGTGCAAAACCGCCCGGCCGGCCTCGGGATGGGTTTAGCCATCGCGCGTGGCATCGTCGAAGCCCACGGCGGGCGCATTCAAGTCGAAGACGCCGGCGGCGGTCGCGGCGCTCGCTTCGTCTTTACCGCGCCGGTCGGCGACGAAGATAATTTAGAAGTGAATCATGAATAGTTAACCCGCTTCGCAATGTGAAGGTATCAAGCGGATGAAGTCCGAACTTAAACAACTTGACCGTGACTTGCTCGACAGCGTGATTATGCGCGACATAGCCCGTGTCCGTGAATTATTGGAGCAAGGAGCAAAGGTAAACGCGAAAGATGCGGAGCATCAGGAAACGCCTCTGATGCTCGCCGTAAAGTTCGCTAGTTTAGAAATGGTTCGGTTGCTCTTAAAGATTGGAGCAGAAGTTAGCGCACGAGATGATCGAGGCAGAACGGCTTTGTTCCATGCTCCGGTGTCGTCGGAAGTGTTCGAGGCATTGCTTGGTGCGGGGGCGGATGTGCAAGCGAGGGACGAAGAAGGAAACAGCATTCTGATGCGAGAGGTATCTAAGTGTGCGTCCTTAGCTGAAGTGGAAGAATTGTTGAGGCTTGGTGTTGATCCAAATCTGCGAAACGAAGCTGGAGAAACCGCGTTTGATATAGCCGACAGTCTTGGTTTAGTTAAGGTAGCGGAGCGGCTCCGGTCAGGAACGGGCTGACATGTCCCTGAAGCTGATCTATAAACATTTTCTTGATGTTCGCTCTTGACGATTGATGATTCACGATTGACGAGCTGCCCATGACTGAGAACCGACGCCTGCTGGTGGTGGATGATGAGCCGCAGATTACGCGCGTGATGCGGCGGAGCCTAACGGCGCACCGCTTCGACGTGCGCGTTGCCGCCGACGGCGAAGCGGCGTTCGAGTTGTTCAACGATTGGCGGCCCGACTTGGTGATTACGGATTTATCGATGCCGCACGTCGGCGGATTGGAGTTGTGCCGGCGGTTGCGCGCCATCTCGCAAGTGCCGATCATTGTATTATCAGTGAAGAGTGAAGAGCGGATCAAGGTTGAGGCGCTCGACGCGGGCGCGGACGATTACGTGACCAAGCCGTTCGGGATGGACGAACTGCTGGCGCGGGTGCGCGCGGCGCTCAGGCGCGCGCCCGCGCCAACTGACGGCCAGACTAAAGTGATCGAAGCCGGCGACTTCCGCCTCGACACGGAAGCTCGCGGCGTCGCGGTGCGCGGGCGCGAAATGCATCTGACGCCGAAAGAGTTTGACCTGCTGGCCTATCTCATCCGGCATCCCGGCAAAGTCTTAACGCACCGCACGCTGCTCGCCGCCGTCTGGGGCGGCAACTACGTCGAGCAGACCGAGTACCTTCGCGTCTTCATCGGCCAACTACGGAAGAAGATCGAACCTGACTCCGCCAAGCCGCAATACATCCTCACTGAGCCGTGGATCGGCTACCGCTTCAATCCGGAAAAGTAAGCAGTCAGCGGTAAGCAGTTAAAAGCCGGGCATTTTACTGCTCACCGCTGATTGCTTACTTTTTTCCGTCTTTACAAACTTTTTATAAACCGCTTATGCCGTCTTTATGAGAGCGGTCGTAAAGTGTTCGGTTGGCAAGGTTGTTGCCGCCGCGCCCGCCGGCAGTGTCTGAACAGAGACGGCGAGCAGTTCGACATTCTGCTTGGAACGAAGGTGCTGTAGGAATCATGAACAACTCAAAACAGGATAAGTATTCACTCAAAATTCGGCCGCGCGTTCTACTTCCGTCGCTGCTTCTTCTGTGCGGCGGACTCTGCGCCACGGCCTCCGCGCAGCAGACCGTATTTAATGTTCCGACCACGGACGTGCTCGATCCCGGCAAGGTTTATTTTGAGTTGGATATTAGCGCAAAACCGAACGAACCGCGCTTCTCGTCATTCGTGCCGCGTGTCGTTGTCGGTACGGGTGGGCGGGTTGAAGTCGGACTGAACGTGACGGGAAATATCCAACCCGGAGCAGACTCGACGACGCTCGCTCCTGCCGTGAAGTGGAAAGTGTACGACGGCGGAGATAACGGCTGGGCGATTGCCGTCGGCAATAACTTGTTCATCCCGGTGCGCAACAAGTCTTATGACGTAGGTACTTATTCCTACACGATGGTGCAAAAGACTTTTAAGACTAAAACACGTGTTGGGGCTGGCGGGTATTTCTTCAGCAAGAATGTGGTGGCGCCGGACGCGAACCGCGCGGGCGGGCAGTTCACCATCGAACAGCCCGTTACGAGCCGGTTTGGAGTTCAGGCTGATTGGTTTACGGGAAAGCACGCGAGTGGGTATTTCACACCCGGAGGCTATTTCAAGCTCACCAAGAAATTGACAGGCTACGCTGCCTACTCCATTGGCAATACCAATGTGACGAACGGAAATCATTTTCTTTACTTTGAAGTGGGCTACAACTTCAACTAACCATCTGACGCGAGAGGGCAGGAGAGTAATGCTCGATTTAATTTTCGTTGTCGCTACCATCGGCTTCTTTCTTCTCGCACTCGCATATGTCCGCGGGTGCGAGAAGTTGTGAGCCATCTTTTCTCAATCGAGGAGGTTTACGGCTGATGAGCCTCGAAACTATTTTGGCTTTGACGGCGAGCGTGTTGCTGCTCGCCTATCTCGCCTACGCGCTGTTACGCCCAGAGAAATTTTGAACGCGAATCACTAAAGGTGTCGGACATGACCATCAACGGTTGGTTACAGATTCTTATTTTTTTCCTAATCATCCTCGCCGTCACGAAGCCGCTTGGCATCTTTTTGACGCGTGTCTTCTCCGGCGAGCGGACGTTCATGCACCCGGTGCTGCGTCCCGTCGAGCGCGTACTGTATCGCCTGACCGCCGTGGACGAGACGCGCGAGATGCGTTGGACGGAGTACGCCGTGGCGTTGCTGCTCTTCAGCATCGTTTCGATGTTCGTGCTCTATCTGCTGCAACGCTTGCAGGGCGTGTTGCCGCTCAACCCGCAAGGCTTAGCCAACATCGAGCCGAGTTCGTCATTCAACACGGCGGCGTCGTTTACGACGAACACGAACTGGCAGTCGTACGTGGGCGAGACGACGATGAGCTACCTGACACAGATGACGGGCTTGGCTTATCACAACTTCGTCTCGGCCGCGACGGGCATCGCCATCGCCATCGCGTTTGTGCGCGGCATCGCGCGCCGCGAGGTCGATGCTATCGGCAACTTCTGGGTCGATTTCGTGCGCGCTAATCTCTACGTGCTGCTGCCGTTCTGCCTCGTCGGCGCACTGCTGCTCGTCTCGCAGGGCGTGATCCAGAACTTCAAGGCTTACGACGCGGCGGCGGTGGTGGACGCACAGACAGTAGATGTCCCGACGAAGGATGCCGACGGCAA
>JACCRA010000749.1 GCA_013813825.1 Pyrinomonadaceae bacterium
ATGCGAAAAGTAACATTCGGCGGGGCCAACAGTCTCGATAATTACATCGCCCGCAAAGACGATGCGGTTGATTGGCTGTTGTGGGGTAAGGAGGCGGCTTCCATCATGACTGAGTTTTGGAAGACGATTGATACGGTGGTGATGGGGCGCAGAACTTACGAAGTGGCGCTCGGCCTCGGCACAGGCAGCATCAATTCATTTCCGGGTGTGAAAAGCTATGTGGTTTCGCGCACGATGAAGCAGAGTCGGGCCAAAGATGTGGCAATTATTTCGACGGATGCCGCCGAGTTTGTCCGCGATTTGAAAAGCGGAGCAGGCAAAAACATCTGCGTGATGGGCGGCGGCGAGTTGGCGAAATCGCTGTTCGAGGCCAATTTGATTGATGAAGTCGGCTTCAACATTCATCCAGTCTTGCTCGGACAAGGCATTCCGCTCTTTCACGAAATGAACCGCCAGATTAATTTGGAATTGCTCGAATGCAAACCGTTCAAGAACGGTTGCGTCTATGTCTTATATCGCGTGAAAAGTTGAAGCGTTGGGTGAGCGGCGGTTGAAGCCGGGAGAGATGAATGCGGACGCCACCGGCGACACCCGCGCGTCGCACTTTCTTGCGCCTGTTTGCGCCTCTTTGTTATAGTCACGGGGAGTTAGCAAAAGGGTCACTTTTAAACAGAGATTGTCACCGGCGATGGGCGGTGACGGCGGAAAGAGGTCGCTCATGTCGATGCAAAATAGGCCACGTCAACGGCAGGAAGACGCGAGTTTGGCAACGCAGTTGACGTGCTTTCTGATCGGCGGCGCGGTCGGTGCGGTGGTGGCACTGATGTTCGCGCCGAAGTCGGGACGGGAATTGCGCGGCGACATCGCCGACGTGACGCGCAAGGGCGTGGATGGCGCCCGCGAGACTGCCGGGCAGTTGGGGACCAAGGCCGGCGAGTATTACGAAGTGTCGCGCGAGCGCGCGGGTGAATTCTACGCCGCCGCTGCGGACAAGGCGACGGAGTTGGCCGGCGCGGCGCGAGAAGCCGCCGCCCGCCGCGGCGAGCATCTCTCCGCCGCCGTCGAGGCGGGCAAACGCGCTTACTCCGAGGAGAAGCGCCGCACGGAATCAACGATGCTCGAACCCGCGCCGACTTACCCGGCGGATGACAGAAGTTAATTTTGGTTTTAGGTTTTTGATTGGCGCTGGCCGTAAACGCCCGCTCGCGCCGGAGAGCGGGGGCTGAGATTCTAAATCTCAAAGTTTAGCTCGCGAATTTCGAATCGAAAATCTAAAGCGGCGCAGCAAAATTTTGATGTTGGCTTTCCAGATGAATATCGACGATCCGGCGTTTTGGGTGCTGGTGATCGTGGCCGTCTCTTTCGTCGCTGTCGCGGTGGCGATGGTGGCGATTGCCCTCGTGCTGCGGCGCGTGGTGGCGACGGTCAAAAACTTGGAACGGCGCGCCGAGCCGCTGCTGGAGCGCGTTACGGTCTTGAGTGAGCAGGTCAAGCTGATCGCGTCGCAGGGCAAGGACATGGCCGAGCAGTTGTCGGAAGTGTCCGGCCATCTTTCGACGGCGACGATGCACTTTTCCGAATCGGCCGCGCTCGTCAAGGATGAGGTGCGCGAGTTGAAACAGATCGTCGGTTATTCGGCCATGGCGGCGCGCGAAAAAGTGGAAATGGTGAGCCGCACCATCGATCAGACGCAACGGCAGTTTTCGGCGACGACGTTTTTCCTGCAAACCAAACTCGTCGAGCCGGCGCGCGAGTTGGCCGCGATTATGGCGGGCGTTCGGCGCGGCCTCGAAGTCCTCGTCGCCCCGGCGCCCAAACCGGCCGAGCAAATTTACGAAGATGATGAATTGTTCATCGGTTAAAAACAGTTCTGAGTCGAAATTCAAAGTCCCAAGTCCGGCTTTGGACTTGGGACTTTGAATTTAGGAGCGACCGAGTTTGAGATTTGGCAGGCGTTCAGCCATTAGCTTTCAGCTTTCAGCGTAAACAAAATAAGCGCGTGCGCCGCGCGCCTAAGACCTGAGGCGCGAAGCTGAACGAGCCGCATCGCAGGTGACTGGCTGACCGCTGATGGCTGATCGCTGATCGCTTACGAGATTTGTTTATGTCCACCGAAACCCCACTCGAATTAAAGCAGACGATCAATCTGCCGAAGACCAACTTCGCGCAGAAGGCTAACCTCGGACAGGCGGAGCCAGCGCGCTTGCGGCGTTGGGCGGAGATCGATCTTTACAACCTGATCCGTGAATCGCGCGCGGGGCGCGAGAAGTTTGTGCTCCACGACGGCCCGCCGTATGCCAACGCCGACATTCACCTCGGCACGGCGCTCAATAAAATTGTGAAAGATTTCGTCGTCAAGTCGCGGACGATGATGGGCTATGACGCGCCCTATGTGCCGGGCTACGATTGCCACGGATTGCCGATTGAGCAGCACGTCGAGAAGGCTCTGGACAAGAAGGGCAAGAAGCGGCACGAGTTATCGCAAGTCAGTTTCCGCCGCGCCTGCCGCGAGCATGCAGCCGACGCCCTCAAGCGGCAGACGCGCGACTTCCAAAGGCTCGGCGTGTTGGGACTGTGGGGCGATCCGTATCTCACGATGTCGAATCAGTACGAGGCGGAGACGGCGCGACTGTTCGGCCGCTTCGTGGAACGCGGTTACGTCTATAAAGGCGCGCGGCCGGTCTATTGGTGCATCCACGATCAGACGGCGCTGGCCGAAGCCGAAGTCGAATACCGCGAGCACACCAGCCCGTCGGTTTACGTCAAGTTCCCGCTCGCTGACGAAGCGCCCGGCAGCCGCGACTTCAGACGCGAAGTGCTCGGCGACGAAGACGATCCGCGTCGCATCTTTTTCCTGATCTGGACCACGACGCCGTGGACGCTGCCGGCCAATTTAGGGATCGCGGTTAATCCCAA
>JACCRA010000788.1 GCA_013813825.1 Pyrinomonadaceae bacterium
GGCTCAAGCTGAAAGCTGAAAGCTGATGGCTGAGAGCTTAGAAATATGGCAAAAAAATCGTTAATCGCGAAAGCGAACCGGAAACCAAAGTTTTCGGCGCGGGCCTATACGCGCTGTCAGCGTTGCGGCCGACCGCGCGGCTACCTGCGGAAGTTCAAGCTTTGCCGCATCTGTTTCCGCGAACTCGCGCTGCAAGGGCAGATTCCGGGCGTCGTGAAATCAAGCTGGTAAGGAAGCGGTCAGCCACCAGCCGTCAGCTATCAGCCCGGAGAGGCTGTTTGGTTTGGCTGAATGCTGATAGCTGAACGCTGATAGCTATTATTGGAGTTAAGTTAATGACTGATCCTATTGCCGACATGCTGACGCGGATGCGAAACGCGATTACGGCGAAGCACTCGCGCGTGGACATCCCGGCCTCGAAGCTGAAACTGGAAGTCGCCCGCATCCTCAAAGAGGAAGGCTATATCAATAACTTCGTCGTCAAGGGCGAGGGCGTGAAGCGCACGATCCGCGTCTTCCTGCGTTACGATGCGCGTGGCACTTCGTCGATCTCGCATCTCTCGCGCGTCTCGAAGCCGGGGCGGCGCGTGTACATGGGCGCGACCGAGATTCCGAAAGTTCTTGGCGGCTACGGCGTCAACATCGTCTCAACTTCGCGCGGTCTGATGAGCGGCAAGCGCGCCCGCCGCGAAAACGTCGGCGGCGAAGTGCTGGCGGAAATCTACTGAGAGGTCAGAGGTCAGAGATCAGAGGTCAGTAAAAGACAACTTGCTTTTATTTTTTACTGACCTCTGACCTCTGACCTCTCGCTTCTCTTTAACCGAAGGTTAAAGCTATGTCTCGTATCGGAAAAAAAGTGATTACCGTGCCGAAGGGCGTGAACGTCACAGTCGGCGAGCGCGAGTTGGAAGTGAAGGGGCCGAAAGGAACTTTGAAGACGCCGGTTCCTGAAGGCATTACTTTCAAACTCGAAGGGGACCAGTTGCAAGCCGAGCGGGCATCAGACGATCTCGCGGCCAATCACGGGTTGGCGCGGGCACTGGCGAACAATGCCGTCGTCGGCGTGACTGAGGGCTTCTCGAAGCAGATGGACGTGGTAGGCGTCGGCTACAAGGCGGACGTGCAGAGTAAGAAAATCGTCTTCTCGCTCGGTTATTCGCACCCGATTGAGTTTCCGCTGCCCGATGGCGTCGAGGCGAAGTCTGAACGCGTGCCCGCGAAAACGTCGATCCAGCAGTATCAGGTGACGCTGACGCTTTCGAGCATCGACAAACAGAAACTCGGTCAGGTCGCCGCCGAAATGCACAATCTCCGTAAGCCCGATCCCTACAAAGGCAAGGGCGTGCGCTATGCCGGCGTGCCGTTGAAACTGCGGCCCGGAAAAACTGGAAAATAATTGCTATCAGCCGTCAGCTTTCAGCGGTCGGCCAAGAATGATTTTGCTGATAGCTGATGGCTGACAGCACGGAGTTAGTAATGGCACAGATAGACAGAGCAGAGATTCGTCGGGCGGTGCATCGGAGGATTCGGCGTAAAGTTCAGGGGAGCGGGGAGCGCCCGCGGCTGACGATCTACCGCAGCTTGAATCATATCTACGCGCAGATCATCGACGACGCGCAGGGCCGCACGCTCGCCGCCGCTTCGACGACGGAGAAGGACTTGCGCGACGCGACCGGCGGCAACATCGAGGCGGCACGTCGCGTCGGCCGCGCCATCGCCGAGCGGGCGATTGGCGCCGGCATTAATCAAGTTGTCTTTGATCGCGGCGGCTATCGTTATCACGGGCGCGTCAAAGCGCTTGCGGACGCCGCGCGCGAAGCCGGGTTGAACCGGGAAGAGGCCAGACAGCAGGAGGCCGGACCAGAAGAGGGAGCGGCGGCTGATGAGGCTGCGGCGGCCACTCAGGAATAGCAATGCGACAACCAAAACATCGTATCTCAGCGCAGGGTCTTGATCTGAAGGATCAAGTGATTTCCATCAACCGCGTCACCAAAGTAGTAAAGGGCGGTAAGAATCTAAGCTTCGCGGCGCTCGTCGTTATCGGCGACGAGGCGGGGCATGTCGGCTTTGGTTCGGGCAAGGCACGCGAAGTGCCGCTTGCGATCAAGAAGGCCATCGAAGCGGCAAAGAAGAACCTGATCCGCGTGCCGCTTATCGAGAACACGCTGCCGCACCAACTCATCGGCAACTACGGGGCCGGCCGCGTCATGATGAAGCCAGCAAGCCCTGGTACCGGCGTTATTGCTGGCGGGGCAGTGCGCGCCATCATGCAGGCGGCCGGCGTCCACGATGTGCGAACCAAAGTGCTGGGATCGACCAACCCGCACAACGTCGTCCGCGCCACCTTCGATGGTCTGCTCAACATGAAAGACCCGATGGAATTGGCGCGCCTACGCGGCAAACAAGTGGAGGAGTTATAAGTCATGGGTCTGATGGACGTAGTTTCGAATGTCATCGGCGCGATCACAGGCACGCCGGAAGAGCAGACGCCTGCGGCGGAGGGCGAGCGGGCGCCTCAGTCTGACAACGGCAACAGCGGCGGGAAGATTCGCATTCAGTATTACCGCAGCTTCATCGCCTTTCCGAAGACGCAGAAACAGATCGTGCGGAGCGTCGGCTTGACGAAGCTCAACCAGATCGTTGAGCGCTCCGACACACCTTCAATGCGCGGCTTCGTCGCGAAAGTGCCACACTTGCTGAGAATTGTGGAGTGACATTTTTTAGTTTTCAGCACATGCAGAACTGAAAACTGCGAATGGAGTGAGTTGAAATGGCTATCGGACTTAATAACTTGCGCGCGCCGGAAGGCTCGACACATAAGAAGAAGCGCGTTGGTCGCGGCCCTGGTTCGGGTCTGGGTAAGACGGCGGGGCGCGGCAATAAGGGACAAAAGTCGCGCTCCGGGTATTCGGCGAAGATCGGTTTCGAGGGCGGACAGATGCCTTTGCAGCGCCGTCTGCCGAAGCGCGGGTTCACGAACATTTTTAAGAAGCAGTGGATCGAAGTGAGCCTCGCGACTTTGGAGCGCAGCTTTGAGGCGAACGAGGAAGTGACGCCTGAGTTGATGCACCAGCGCGGCGTGATCGCCAAAGGCCATCGCGACGTAGTCGTGCTCGGCACCGGCGATGTGACCAAAGCTCTGCGCATCTCGGCGCACCGCTTCACCAAAAGCGCGCGCGAGAAGATCGAGGCGGCAGGCGGCGGTGCGACTTTGATTACCAAGGCGCCAGCCGGCGAATAGATCGCAGTTTGAAAATTGGCGAATCGTCAATCGTGAATGGATAGCTACGGCTTTCTTATTTCACGATTGACGATTTATCATTGACGAATCAAAGGCACTGCTATGGAAAAGTTTTTCGCGGCCGTTCGCAACATGTTTCAGGTGCCGGATTTACGCCGGCGCATCTTCTTCACGCTCGGACTACTTGCGGTCTATCGCCTCGGGGCGCACGTCACCGCGCCCGGTATCAATAAAGACCAACTCGCGCGCGTGTGGAGTGAAGTCGGCAACACACTGCTCGGCGTCCTCGATCTCTTTTCGGGCGGCAACTTTCAGACGATCTCGATTTTCGCGCTCGGCGTCACGCCCTACATTACGGCCTCGATTATTTTGCAGTTGATGACGACCGTTTTCACGAGCCTGAAGAAGTTGCAGGAAGAGGGTGAGGCCGGGCGGCAGAAGATCAACCAGTACACGCGCTACTTGACGGTAATCTTGGCCGGCTTCCAGACTTCAATCGTCGCCCGCTGGCTGGCCGCCAACGGCGTCGGCGAAAACACTTGGGGCTTCCTCTTTACGACCGTCCTGACGCTGACCACCGGCACCATCTTCGTGATGTGGCTCGGCGAGCAGATCACGGAACGCGGCATCGGCAACGGCATCTCGCTGTTGATTTTCGCGGGCATCGTCATCGGTCTGCCGAACGGCGTCCAGCAGGTGCTGACGAAATTGCGGAGCGGCGACACGCTGGCGGTGCTCGGCGTGCTCGCGCTGATCATCGCGCTCGTGGGCTTAATCGCGTTTATTGTCTTTGTCGAAACGGCACGGCGCAAAGTGCCGATCAGCTATGCCAAGCGCCACATCGGGCGTCAACTCGTCGGCGGGCAGCAGACTACCATGCCGCTCAAGATCAACATGGCCGGAGTCATCCCCGTGATCTTCGCCTCGTCGATGCTCGCATTCCCGCAGACAATTTTGCAGTTCATTCAGTACGACCCCAACAACCCGACTTCTTGGAAGAGCCGCGTTGTCACTTTCTTCCAGCAGTTCCACGGTGGCGATCCGTATTACGAGTTGGTCTTCATTTCGCTGATCGTCCTCTTCACCTTCTTCTACATCACGATTATTTTTAACGTCGAAGAGGTGGCGGACAATCTCCGCAAGCACGGCGGATTCATTCCCGGCATTCGACCGGGGCGCACGACCGCCCAGTATCTGAATACTATTCTGACGCGGCTCACAACGGTTGGCGCTATTTATCTGGCGCTCGTCGCGCTACTGCCGCAGATCATGTTGAGCGGCTTCAATGTGGCGCGGTTGCCGTTTATCGGTGGGCCACTCGATCAGTTCTTCACCAGCACCCCGGGCTTCGGCTGGATTCCGACCGGCATGGGTTACCAGTTTTACTTCGGCGGCACCAGCTTACTGATCCTCGTCGGCGTCGCCATGGACACCGTCGCGCAGATTGAGGCGCAACTGGTAATGCGAAATTACGAAGGCTTCCTCGGCGGCGGCGGCCGCCTGCGTGGACGGAGAAGCTAACAGAGAGGTCAGAGGCGAGAGGTCAGAGGTCAGTAAAACTGATTTCTTCCGACCTCTGACCTCTGACCTCTGACCTCTGAATCATGTCGAAGATCGTGGTCTTAATGGGAGCGCCGGGCGCCGGCAAGGGGACACAGGCGCGTCTGCTGCAAGAGCGACGGGGGCTACCGCAAATCTCGACGGGCGATATGTTCCGCACGCTGGCGAAGGCCGAGACTCCGCTCGCCGAAGAGGTTCGCGCCGTGCAGTCCGCCGGAAAGCTGATCTCCGACGAGTTAGTGATCCGGGTGGTTGAGGAACGCACATCACAGGACGATTGCCGGCGCGGTTACATTCTTGACGGCTTCCCGCGCACGACCGTGCAGGCGACGATGCTAGAGAACATCGCCATCGAGCAAGGTCATAAAATTCAAGCCGTGTTGGTCGATGTGCCTTTCGAGCTTTTGGAAAAGCGGGCGACCGGGCGGCTGAGTTGCCCCGTCTGCGGCGAGATTTATAACATCTACTTTAAGCCGCCAATCAAGGAAGGCTTTTGCGACGCACACCCGGACGCGCCATTGACGCATCGCACTGACGACACTTCGGCGAAGATCAAAGTCCGGCTGGAAACTTACGAGCAGCAGACGCGGCCGTTGCTGGATTATTATTCCGGCTCGCACCGCCTCAGCCGCGTCGAGGGCACACGCGATCTGAAAGTGGTCTACGAGGATATCGAAAAGATCGTGACGGGCGACGTGTGACTAGTTGAAAACTTGTCTTTGCTTGTCACTCAGCACTCATCATTGTTTCATGATCATCGGGAAGTCAAAAAAAGAGTTGGAGAAGATGCGGGCGGCGGGGCGACTCGCCGGTCAGGTGCGCGAACACATGCGCGGGCTGGCGCGCCCCGGCATCACGACTCTTGAAATCAACCGGGAGGCGGAGAAGCTGATCCGCGACGCTGGGGCACTCCCGACCTTCAAAGGCTATCACGGCTTCCCCTACGCGATTTGCGCTTCAGTCAACGAGCAGGTGGTCCACGGCTTTCCTTCAAATTACCTGTTGCGGGACGGAGACATTTTGTCGGTTGATGTTGGCGTGACGCTCAGCGGTTATGTCGGCGACACGGCGACGACCATTCCCATCGGCAGCGTCCGCCCGGAATGGCTCCGGCTCATCCACGTCTCCGAAGAATGTCTGGCGCTTGCCATTGAGGAGTGTCGCCCCGGCCGGTACTTGGGAGACATTAGTTCGGCCGTCCAATTCCACGCCGAAGCGCAAGGCTACTCTATCGTGCGCGACTACGTCGGGCACGGCATTGGGCGGAAGATGCATGAAGACCCGCAAATCCCGAACTACGGCAAACCGGGGACGGGTCCCCGGCTGAAAGCCGGGTATGTTTTTGCGGTCGAACCGATGCTCAATCTCGGCACACAGCATACCAAGACTTTAGCCGACGGGTGGACGGTCGTGACAGTTGACGGCCAGCCGAGCGCGCACGTCGAACATACGGTTGCGATCACTGAAGCCGGGCCGGAAGTACTAACGAAGGTTGTCGAGGTAGTTGATTTTGAGTCGCAACTGCCGCCGTTGGAAGTTGCAGCACGCACCTGAAAAGAGTGCTCAATGCGCTCGCTATTTGGCGGATCAAAGATGATATGTTACCATTCACAATTTGCCGAAACCGCCATTTTTCAGCAATGAGAAGAGAGTCAATCTAGTGAGGTAAGCGGCGGTCAATGTCGCGACGAAGACGGACGAAATCCGGTCGTCATGTCTTCCGGGTCTGGTTATGGTTATGAGTCGGCTGGCCGGCGGTGGACGGCCGAAAGGGTGAAGGTCATATGAAGGTTCGGGCATCCGTTAAGAAAATGTGTGACAACTGCAAGATCATCCATCGCAAGGGCGTGGTGCGCGTGATCTGCACCAACCCGAAGCATAAACAGCGGCAGGGATAAAGAGTTAATCTAAGATTTAAGTATTCATTTCCATTAACAATTTTGGAGAAAAGAAATGGCTCGTGTGGTTGGCGTCGATCTACCGGTCAATAAGCGCGTCGAGATCGGACTTACTTATATTTATGGCATCGGGCGTTCGCGCGCCAACGCGATTTTGCGGGCGGCAGACGTGCAACCAGACACTCGCGTGCGCGAACTCAATGAGGATCAATTGAGCCGGATTCGCTCGATCATCGAAGGGCAGGGCGAGGTGGAAGGCGACTTGCGGAAGCGTGTGCAGATGGACATCAAACGCTTGATGGACATCGGTGCGTATCGCGGTTTGCGCCATCGCCGCTCGTTGCCCGTGCGCGGCCAGCGTACGCACACCAATGCTCGTACCCGCAAGGGACCACGCCGCGCCACCATCGCTAAGAAGAAAGCTCCGGGTAAGAAATAACGAAGACAATCAGCTATCAGCGGTCAGCTTTAGACCTGCTCTGTCGCTGATAACTGGTAGCTGACAGTTCAAGATTATGGCAAAAGCAACAACAGGCGGCAAAAAGAAGGTCTTTCGGAAGAAAGAGAAGAAGAACATCCCGAACGGGATCGCGTTCGTGTCGGCGTCGTTTAATAACACGATGATCTCGATCACTGATTTGGAAGGGAATTTGGTAGCGCAGTCTTCGTCCGGCGCGCGCGGTTTCCGCGGCTCGCGCAAGGGCACGCCTTTCGCCGCGCAGCAGGCGGCTTACGAGGCGGCCAACAAGGCGAAAGAAGCCGGGATGCAGCAGTGCGAAGTGCGCGTGAAGGGACCGGGTGGCGGGCGCGAATCGGCAATTCGCGCCATCAATAACGCCGGCATCCGCGTCACCTTGATTCGTGACACGACGCCGATTCCGCACAACGGCTGTCGCCCGCCGAAGCGGCGCAGAGTTTAGGAATTTGCGATTTTTGATTTGCGATTGAAAGACAAAATCAAAAATCGCAAATCAAAAATCAAAAATTTGATGGCCTAAAGGATGAAGGGTCGCGCCTCACGGGTGCGGCTCGTAAACTTTTCCGTCTAAGCAAGAAGACTGGAGGCAACTAAGTGGCTAGGTATCGAGGAGCGGTGTGCCGTCTGTGCCGCCGCGAAGGCGCGAAACTATTTTTGAAGGGCGACCGTTGTTACAAGCCGTCCTGTCCGATTGAAAAACGTGGCACACAGCCACCCGGCCAGCATGGCAATAGCCCGCGACGCGGCAAGGCGCTCGTCGGCTACGCGCAGCAGTTGCGTGAGAAGCAGAAGGTCAAACGCATCTATTTCATTCTCGAAGGACAGTTTCGCAACTACTTCGAGCGCGCTCGCAGTTTTAAGGGCGTGACTGGCGCATCGCTACTAATCTTTTTGGAGCGCCGGCTGGACAATACGGTTTACCGCGCGGGCTTCTCGACCTCGCGCCGCCAAGCGCGGCAGTTGGTCAATCACGGCCACATCGAGGTCAACGGGCGCAAAGTCGATATTCCCTCGTTTCAAATTAAGATCGGCGACGTGATCACTATTCGCGAGAGCAGTCGCCAAAATCCGCACGTCGAAGGCGCGTGGCAGACGGCCGCCGGGCGTGGCCGTCCGTCGTGGCTGGTCCCTGCCGAGGGCGTCGAGATGGGCGCGCGTGTGGCGTCGCTGCCGGTGCGCGAGGACATTGATCGCTCGATCAACGAGCAACTGATCGTCGAGCTTTACAGCAAGTAACAACCAAATGATGAATGCGAAATGATGACTGATGAATTAAGAGATTCATCCGCTCATCAATCGTCATTCATTATTTCGCATTCATCACTTTCCAACTATGGCTATGTCTATGGATCAAAATAATCTCTGGACCGGGTTTCAGATGCCACGTCGTCTGGCGGTCGAGAATGAAACGCTAACCGCCCGTTACGGCCGCTTTTCCGCGCAGCCTTTCGAACGCGGCTTCGGCACTACTATCGGCAACAGTTTGCGCCGCGCACTGCTTTCGTCCATTGAGGGCGCGGCGATCACGGCCGTCAAGATTGAAGGCGTTGAGCACGAATTCTCTTCGATTCGCGGCGTAGTTGAAGACGCGACCGATGTGATCCTGAATCTGAAGCAGATTCCGATCAAACTGCACGGTCCCGAGTCGAAGACGTTGACGATTACGAAGAACGGCGCGGGCGAAGTGTTGTCGGGCGATATTGAAATTGATGGCGATATCGAGATTCTCGATCCGAACGTCTATCTCGCGACCGTCAGCGAGGGCGGCTCGCTCAACGTCGAGATGCGTTTAAAACGCGGGCGCGGGTACGTTCCGGCCGACCGCAATTTCGACGAAGACCTGTCGCTTGGCTACATCCCGATTGATTCGGTGCATACGCCGGTGAAGAAGGTCAATTACACGGTTGAGGCGGCACGTCTCGGACAGAACACAGAGTTCGACAAACTGACCATCGAAGTCTGGACGGACGGCTCCGTTAAGCCGGACGACGCCATCGGCCTCGCGGCGAAGTTGATCAAGGATCACATGGCGATCTTCATCAACTTTGAAGAGGACACGGACGATTTCGACTATGCCAAGATGGAGCGTCCGCCGCTGCCGCGCAACGAACAATTGGATCGCTCGGTCGATGAGTTGGAGTTGTCGGTGCGCTCGTACAATTGCCTGAAGAACGCCAACATCCGCACAATCCGCGATCTCGTCCAGCGCAGCGAGCGCGAGATGCTGGCGACGAAAAACTTCGGCAAAAAGTCGCTCAACGAGATCAAGGACATCCTGCACGGGTTGGGTCTCGACTTCGGCATGGAGTTCGACGTGCAGGGCAACCCGATCCCCGGCACCGGTGGCAGCGACATCGATCTCAGCGAGTACGAGGACGATGAGGAAGACGAGTAAAAAGGAAGGATGAAGGATGAAGGATGATTTAGAAAGCGCTTGTCTTTTATTCATCACTCGTCGTTTATCATTCATTGTTGAGCGCAATGCGACATCTAAAAGCACATCGAAAATTGGGGCGGACGACTGAGCACCGCATGTCATTGCTGCGGAATCTGGCAACTTCGCTGATCAACGCGCGGCAGGAGCGCGTCGTCACGACGCTGCCGAAGGCGAAGGAACTGCGCCCGTTCATCGAGCGGGCGATCACGCTCTCGTGCAAGGCGCAGTTGTTGGAGGGCGACGACGCCCCGCTCAAGGCCGTCCACCTGCGCCGCCAAGCGGCTGGATTCTTCCACGCGGGCAACCGCCAGCAAGCGCCTTCGACGGGCCGTCGCGGAATGCCCCGCGCCCCACGCACGGCGGGCGTCGCGGCGCTGAAGCGTCTGTTCGACGAGTTGGGCGAGCGTTATAAGGATCGTCCCGGCGGCTACACGCGCATCATCAAGTTGGGCCGGCGCGACGGCGACAACGCCGAACTGGCGATTATCGAACTGGTCGATAACCCGCGCGAGCGCGCGGCAGTTGGACAAGTGACTAAGGGCGCGAAGTCGGCCGTGTCCGGTAGGCGGAAGTCGGCGCGTGCAAGCCGGTCGGGCGAGGCGGAAGGCGGTCGCCGTGGTGGCCGGAAAGCCGACCGGACTTACGAAAAGGAAGAGACGACCGAGGCGCGCGGGCGTGGCGAGGCGAGCGTCGCGGAGGCGAAGGATTCGGATAAGGCCGGAAGCGGCGGAGGTCGTTCGGCGAAAACCGAATCGACCGCCAACGAGCAGGATACGAAGTAGCTTGATCTTCAACGGAGGGCGTGCGGCAACTTGCGAGCGCGCCCTCGTTTGGTGTCCGCAGCAGGAAACCCCGGCCCCGCCGACGACGCGACGCGCGGGCCGGGGCTTTGATTTTGCGGCAGGGGAGGCGGGCGGCGACCTATCGTTTGACTCCCCTCGTCGCGGAGAGACTTGAGAAGTGATGGCCGATCAAGACAGACCGGAACAATCTGGCAACGAGCGAGCAAGCGAAACCGGCTCGCCACGGCAGCAGCCATCCGAGCCGCGCGGCGGCGCGGCAAGCGCGGGCGGCATGAGCGGCGGCGCTTTCGGTAATCGTCAACGCGAACGAGGACGGCGGCATCGAGATGCGCCGCCACAGCCGCGCCGCCCTGAAGCAGTAATTAACATGGAAGAGTTGCGCGAGTTGTTCACTCTAATCACCGCGCAAGGCTTCACCGAGTTCGAGTTGGAGAAGGAAGGTTTTCGCGTCAAATTACGCCGCGACGCCGCAGCGGCGACGACCCAGACGACTCAAGAATCACCAGTTTCTTCGTCCACTGCTCCCCCGACATCGCCGCAATCGGCCGGCGCGACGGTGAGCGGACAAGCCGCCCCGGCGGTGGCGACAAC
>JACCRA010000021.1 GCA_013813825.1 Pyrinomonadaceae bacterium
TACGAATTCGCTGCACACTACTTTGGAGAGCCGCGCCCTTTGCATCCACGGGGCGGCAAATTTTTATGGCGCGACGGGCGAACGAATCGTCACACGGGAAAAAGAGAATCTTGATCGCGACGGCGCACGTGCCGTTCATTCGCGGCGGCGCGGAAGAACACGCCGAGGGCTTGCGCGACGCATTGCGCGAGGCCGGGCACGAGGCCGAGATCGTCGCCGTCCCGTTCAAGTGGTATCCCCCGGAAAAAATTCTCGATCACATGTTGGCGTGCCGCCTGCTCGACCTGACTGAAGTCGCCGGCACGCCCGTCGATCTGCTGATCGGATTGAAGTTTCCCGCATACCTGATTCCGCATCATCACAAAGTCCTCTGGATTCTGCACCAGCACCGCACGGCCTACGAATTGTGGGACCATCCGCACTACCGCGACATCATTGATTGGCCCCACGGCGTCGAGATTCGCGACGCCATCCGGCAGGCCGACCGGAATTTGATCCCGCACGCGCGGGCGGTGTACGCCAACTCGCAAAACGTGGCGCGGCGGCTGAAAGAGTATTGCGACATCGACGCGGCGCCGCTTTACCACCCGCCGCCGCACGCCGCGGATTTTTATTGCGCGCCCGCCGAAGATTATTTCTTCTTCCCCAGCCGCCTGAGCCGGCCGAAGCGGCAGTCGCTCGTCGTCGAGGCGCTGGCGCACACCAGACAGCCCGTGCGCGTGCAGTTCGCCGGTGCAACGGATCACCACTCAATCGAGACGGAGTTAATTGAATTGGCCGCGCGTCTCAGAGTACACAGCCGCGTCGTGTGGCTCGGCCGGATCACGGAGGAAGAGAAGCGCCGCCGCTACGCGCACGCCGTCGCCGTGCTCTATCCGCCGTTTGATGAAGACTACGGCTACGTGACGTTGGAGGCGATGCTCTCATCGAAGGCCGTGTTGACCTGCACGGATGCGGGCGGGCCGTCGGAGTTCGTCCGCGACGGCGAGACCGGTCTCGTCGCCGAGCCGACGCCGGAGAGCCTTGCCGCCGTGATGGATCAATTGTGGTTGGACAGGGACCAAGCGAAACAGATGGGCGCGGCCGGGCGTGCGCGCTACGACGAAATGAATATCACTTGGCCGCACGTCGTCCGCCAACTGCTGTCATGAAACTGAACTTGTTTGTCCCGCTGCCCCCGGCGGGAACCGAGATCGCCAACAACACCGTCCGCGCGTTGCCCGCCATCACAGCGCGCGCCGAAGTCGTGGTGTGGACGGAGCAATCTGAGTGGGACAGCTTGGGCGTGGACGTGGAAGTGCGCCGCTACAATCAAGGACAGAACTTATGGCGGGAGTTGAACCGCGCGGATGCCACCGTCTATCACATCGGCAACAATCATCTCTTTCACGGCGCGATCTACGAAGTCAGCCGGCAACATCCCGGCCTCGTCGTGCTGCACGATCTCTGCCTGCACCAACTCTTTTATCACCTCTACGTCGAGCAGCGGGGCGACGCCGAAGAGTTTCTGCGGCAGGTGGGATTTTATTACGGGGCGGCGGGACGACGTGACGTTGCCGCGCGCCTGCTGCACGTCGCGCAGCACGTCTATTACCTCTCGGAGCATTACCCGCTGACGCCGCTGGCGCTGGAAAACTCGCTCGGCGCACTGGTCCATTCGCGCGAGACGTTCGCGGCCCTGAGAGACACAAGCGGACATCTGCCGCTCGCTTACACGCCGCTGCCGTTCCCCGTTGGCCCGCGCCCGCCGTTGTTGTCGCCGAATGGCCGAAGCGGTGATGCGGGCGCTGCGCCGTATCAATTGCTCCTGTTCGGTTACATCGGCCGCAACCGGCGGCTGGGCGGCATCCTCAAGGCGCTGGCCGAATACCGGCACAGGGACCAATTTCGTCTGGAAGTTTACGGCGAGTTGACCGACCGGGACCACTGGGCCGCGCAAGTCCGGGCACTGGGGTTGGAGTCACACGTCGTGTTGCGCGGTTTCGTGCCCGAAGCGGAATTGGAAGCGGCGCTTGCGTCGGCGCACCTCGCGCTCAATCTGCGCTTCCCGACGATGGGCGAGGCTTCGGCCAGCCAACTCCGTATCTGGTCCCACGCGCTGCCGAGCCTCGTCAGCGCGGCCGGCTGGTACGCATCGCTGCCCGCGGACGCGGTGGCCTTCGTCCGCCCGTCCTCGGAGATCGAGGATTTGCACACACACTTCGACGCCTTCCTCGACGACCCGTCCCGCTTCGCGGAGATGGGCCGGCGCGGGCGCGAGTTGCTCGAAC
>JACCRA010000004.1 GCA_013813825.1 Pyrinomonadaceae bacterium
CGTCCCGACGTAGAGCCGCGCTTGGTCCCGGTGCAGGCCGTTGATCGCGCGCAAGCGTTGCCGCTGCCCTTCGTCTCCGCCCGCAGCCATGATCTCGCGAAAAGATTGCCCGTCAAATTCCAACAGCCCGCCGGCGAACGTGCCGACGAGCAGCCGCCCCCCGCCTCCACCGCCCGGCCCCGCGAGCAGCGCGGCGACGGCCTGCGGCTCGCGATCCGGCCAGCGGTAACTCTCGAATTGTTCGCCGTCGAAGGCCAGCAGTCCTTGCGAGCGCGTGCCGATGAAGAGTTTCGCACCGCATACGGCGAGGCTCGTCAGGTCGCTTTCGGTCAAGCCGTCGAGCGTGGAGTAGTGGCGCGCGATCTCGCCCGCGTCCGTCAGTCGGAGCAGCCCGCCGCCGGTCGCCGCGAAGAACGAATCCTGAAAGCGCACGACGGCGCGCACATCGCGAACGCTCTGCCGGAACTGAATCTCGCGGCGACCAAGCGGCAAACGAACTTTCCGTTCGAAAGGGACCAGTTGCCCCGCCGCCACCCGCCCGCGCTCAACTGCGAGACCTTCGAGCGCCTGCCGCCGGACGTGCCACGCGCCGGCCAGCAGAAGACACGCCGCCACGCCCAACACCACCACAGCGACGCCGCCACCAATCGCCGCCCTCCAGCCGTCGCCACGCCGAGGCAGCCACGCGCCCGCCGCAGGCCGCCATAAACTTCCACGCGCGCCCGCGAAGCGCTCGCCCGCTCTCGACGAATGATTTTGAGTTTTAGACATTTCGCGCACGGCCCGAAGTTGACGCCCGGCCGCTCCAGCGACGCGCGGCGAACTCAACTCGATTGCTCTGACGTGCGGATTATCATTGGCGTGGAGGAATGCGGATACGTGCGGTCTGACGCCGCGTGCCCCAGCCAGCAACACAGACAGGAAGAGAGAACAACCCGCCGCCCGCGTGGGCGGACACGCGACGCGGACTGTGGATAGACACAGCGGGAGGAAGTCGTCTGATGTTAGCAGTCAGTCGCCCGAAACAATCCCGTTGGTCAATCTGAGATGAGCGGACGGGAACAACTTCGGTGGGCGCGCGTCTAATGGTATCGTGCGCTTGGTTCTGCAACTTGATGTGATGACCGAGCGACTTAACTTTACCGCGCGCCGCGCGTCTGTTCATTTTCACCTGCTCATGAAGTCTTGCCGAACGGAATTAAACTCCCACGGCAAAGCGCGCTTCGCTTATTGCTCACGCTCGCGATTCTGTCCGGCTTCTTTCGTGCGTCCAGCGTCCGCGCGACTTCCGGCAGTGGACGCGGCCTAATGTTTCTTTGTGGGCGCATGAATGTTTCAGGCAAAGTGCCGATTAAATTTTATGACCACGACGAACCAACAAGCTCTTCCAACCTTAACGCACGCGCAGGCCCGAATCGTGATGTTGGCTGCGACGGGGCTGCTGCGCCGACCGCGACGGCGCACGACGAAGGCCGATGTGCTCGAATGTATCCGGCAAATGAGCGTGTTGCAGATCGACACGATCAGCGTCGTCGCGCGCAGCCCGTACTTCGTGCTGTGGGGACGGCTCGGCGATTATGATCCGCGCTGGCTCGAAGAGTTGCTGGCCGAGGGCCAACTCTTCGAGTATTGGTCCCATGAGGCCAGCTTTCTGCCGATTGAGGATTACGAGCTTTACCGTTACCGGATGCTCGATCCGCCGGCGATGGGCTGGAAGTATTCGCACGCATGGCTGGAGCAGCACCAATCGGAGATCGAGCACGTGCTGGCGCGCATTCGCGAACACGGTCCAGCGCGCTCCGCCGACTTCGCTAGAACCGACGGCAAGGCCAGTGGCTGGTGGGAGTGGAAGCCGGAAAAGCGCGCGCTGGAATACCTCTTCACTTCGGGCGAGTTGATGATCGCGCGGCGGCAAAATTTTCAGCGCCTCTACGAACTGCGCGAGCGCGTGCTGCCCGCCACATGGGACGACGCACAGACCCCGCCGCGCGCGGAAGCACTGCGACAACTCGCGCTCAAGGCTGTCCGCGCGCTCGGCGTGACGGCGGCGCGCTGGGTGGCCGACTATTTCCGCACCGGCAAGCGGAAAACCGAGACGTTGGTAAGAGAGTTGGCCGATGCGGGCGAGTTGTTGACGGTGCGGATCAAGGAATGGGAAGAACCGGCCTACGCTCACCCGGAACGGCGCGAGCTGATCGAGGCGGTGTCGCGAGGGCGTTTGCGGCCGTCGCTGACGACGCTACTGTCGCCTTTCGATCCACTGGTCTGGGATCGGGCGCGGGCGCGGGCGATGTTCGATTTCGACTACCGGCTGGAATGTTACACGCCCGCCGCGAAACGGCGGTACGGCTACTTCACGCTGCCCATCTTGTGGCGCGGCGCGCTCGTCGGTCGCGCCGACGCGAAGGCGCACCGCACGGACAAGGTGTTCGAGGTCAAGGCGCTATATCTTGAGCCAGGCGTTGCCGTCACAAACGAATTCGTCGTCGATCTCTCGCGCGCCCTGCAAGAGTGCGCCGCGTGGCACCGCACGCCGGAGATCGTCATTCGTCAGACCGCTCCGCCGATGCTTACCGCGCCTCTCAAGAAAGCTCTCACACAACTGATCAATCCCGGCGAGACACGCTAATGTCCCGTCTGCCACATCTTGATCTCCTCTATGGGGGAGAGCAACATCAAGACATTGAGCAGCAGGCTGTCTCTGATCCAAACCAGCAACACGGCTTCGATAATCAGAAACATTGCCAGCGCGCGACGAAAGCCCAACTGTTGAGCGAGCACGAATCCGAGGCCGCAGGCCAGAATGTCGCCGAGGGAATTGACGACCGTATCGCCCTGATAGCCGAGCGCCGCCGTCGCCTCGCGATACCGCCGGATGACGAACTCCGAATTTTCAACGATTTCCCACAGCGCCTCGGCCGCCACGGCCAGCCACAGCCGCCAAGCTAACGACAATCGCGGAACGCCCCACGCCAACAACGCGCAGAAGACGAACCCGTGGAGCAGATGCGTGAAGCTGTACGGGTCGGCCAAGTGCTGCGAGTTATCCGCGCTCCACACATCACTCGTCCATAACTGAAGTCGGCCACAGGCGCACAGCCACAAACGCCCCTGCCGACGAAGTTGATACGCG
>JACCRA010000035.1 GCA_013813825.1 Pyrinomonadaceae bacterium
CGGTAGCAATGAATCAAAAGGAGAGGCTCTCCAAACTAATGTTTGGAGAGCCTCATTCTTGTCAGCGCCTCGCCGATCATGTCAGATGGCAGCAAGCGCAGTCTTACATCTTCTTCGTCTTATTGGCGGCCGGCCCCGCCGCGACTTTCTTTTTGCTGAGCGGCTTGGCGGGTTTGAAGTTGGCCGGGAGTTCCGTACCGGTCGCTGTGGACTTAACCTCCACAATGTCGGCTTGCATCGGAGCAAGCGCGCTCAAGAGTTCTTTCTTCTCCGGCTCTGGGACGTTGAATTTGTCGAGCGACGCGACTAAATCTTCGACCAGCGCATTGAATTCGCCGTCAGTGACTTTCATGTTCGTGTGCGACTTCTTCATGCTGAGGCCTTCGTATTTGCACGGTCCGCCCGTCGCGGCGCAGATTTGCTGGACGAGGTGAAAGCCCAAACGCTCAATGTTAGTCTTGGCGAACTTTTTGTTGATGCGCGTGTCGGCGGCTACCCGCCCGGCAAAATCGTTGACCACGGCTTTGATCGCTTCAAGGCCGCCGAGCCTATCGTAGAGCGACTTCTTAGCCATCGTTTCCTGCGCCGAGGCCGCGACGGCCAAGCCGCTTAACAGACACAACGCGAACGCGAGTGACATCACTTTCCGCATAACTTGTTTCTCCTTCTCAGGTCAAAAAGTAAAGCTTCGCGCATGGGGGCACGAAAGCACTGGCAGTTGAAAAGCGTGATTCCTGCTTGATCTTTGGAAACGGGATGCTAACTGACGAACCGGGTTTGCGCGCGCAAGCATGCGGGAACTGAAAGGTTCGATTGCGCGTCCCGCGGTGTAGTTTTGCTCTACACCATCTATGAACTGGCACCACTCCCGGAGGCGAGGCCGAAAGCAAGTTCGCGCCCGTCAAAGCCGGACGCTTGTTTCCCTTGGAAGAGTTTCAAGGACAACGATCTTAATGATTGAGGTCGGGGCGGATAATACACAACTTCCGTCCGACTGTCTCGGTTTTTTTCAACAAAATCTGAAATATCATTGTGATCTCCGTAAGAGTGGCGGTAACTTGACAATTTTTAGAGCCGTTCAGTATTCTAACCGTTCGCGTTTGAGACGCTAAAATCAGAGAGAGCTATCTATGTCAACATACTTTCCCAGCGGGCAGGGACTCGCGGAGAATCGCAACTGGTACGTCGTGGACGCGGCGGGGCAGACGGTCGGGAGGTTGGCGACTCAAATCGCCCGCGTGCTAACCGGCAAGAACAAGCCAACTTGGACGCCCTTCATGGACACCGGCGATCACGTCATCGTGATCAACGCCCGCCAAGCCGTCTTCAAAGGCTCCAAAGGCGAGCAGAAGGTTTACCGCCACCACACGCGCTACCCCGGCGGACTCCGCGAGATTTCCGTCAAAGACCAATTTGCGAAGCACCCCGAGCGCGTCATTGAATTGGCGGTTAAGGGCATGATGCCAAAGAATAAGCTGGGCAAGGCAATGGTGAAAAAGCTTAAAGTTTACGCCGACGCCAATCACCCGCACGCGGCGCAGCAACCACAGGCGCTTGTCATTAACGCTAGCAACGGCGGGCAGTAGCAATTATTTAACCCAAGTTTTCCGAAGGATAAATCAACGTGGCTGATATTCAGTATTACGGCACTGGGCGACGCAAAACTTCAACAGCGCGCGTCTATCTGCGCCCTGGGACGGGCGAGATTCAGATCAACCGCAAGGCTTTCGATCAATACTTCCCCAATCAGGCGTTGCGGATGGTGATCCGCCAGCCCCTCCAATTGACTGAGACGGCGAACAAGTTTGACATTCTTGTTAACGTCGCGGGCGGCGGCCCCGCCGGTCAGGCCGGAGCCGTGCGCCACGGCATCACCCGCGCCCTGATGGAGTTCAACGCCGATTTGCGCCCGACCCTCAAACACGCCGGACTCGTGACGCGCGACCCGCGCATCAAAGAGCGCAAGAAGTACGGCCAGAAGGGCGCGCGCAAACGGTTCCAGTTCTCGAAACGCTAATCACATTGCTGATTGCGGAATGCGGATTGAAAAACATCTGCTTCTTCAATCGCAAATTTCGTCAATCCATTGTCGTGTCCGGGTTGGTTGCTTTCTCAGTGAAAGTCGGTTCAGGCGCGGCGAGTACATTAAACCAATCACTTTGGAGGAGGTTCTCTTTTGGTCTCTGTCACGATGAAAGAATTGTTGGAGGCCGGCGTCCATTTCGGCCACCAAGTTAGACGCTGGAACCCGAAGATGAAGGAGTACATCTTCGGTGAGCGCAACGGCATTAACATTATCGATCTCCAGAAAACCCAGCGCATGTTCCGCGACGCCATTCAGTACGTCACCAATCTGATGGGCGAGGATCGCGGGCGCACGCTGTTGTTCGTCGGCACGAAGCGGCAAGCACAGGACGCGATCCGCGAAGAGGCGACGCGCGCCAACCAGTTCTACATCAACCAACGCTGGCTCGGCGGTTTGCTCACTAATTTCCAAACGGTGCAAAAGTCGATCAAGCGGATGCGCGATCTCGATTCGATGCAGACCGATGGACGTTACGAGATGCTGACCAAGAAGGAGCGCATCAAGCTCGACCGCGAGCGCGAGACGCTGGAAAAGAATCTTTCCGGCATCAAGAACATGACGCGCCTGCCCGACGCGATCTTTATCATCGACGTGCGGAAGGAAGAGATCGCCGTTCAGGAAGCGAATCGCTTGGGGATTCCGGTGCTCGCCGTCGTCGATACGAACTGCTCGCCCGAAGGCATTGATTACGTCATCCCCGGCAACGACGACGCCTTGCGCGCTGTCCGTCTCTTCGCCTCGCGCATCGCCGACGCGGTGATCGAAGGCCAGCAGTTACAAACGAAGGGCGACGAAGAAGGACTCGAAGCGGCGGCAGCCGCGCCCGCCATTTCTACCGGGGCGCCAGAGGCGACAACGGCAACAACGACGGAAGCGGATAGCGGCGGTGCGACGCCGGCCGCCGCGCCCGAATTGCAAATGTCTGTGCCCGGCAATCAAGGTTTCGGCAAGACCGGACAGCAGCCTGATAGCGTGGGCGATCACACGCAGGCTGGCTTCGGGGCGCCCGTCGCGGGCGCGACCGGCGGCGGCGGCGACAACCCAGCGCAAGTGCTTCCCCAGTCTTCCCCCGAACAAGAGAAAGGCGCCGAGACGGTCGGCGTCGCCAGTTAATTTCGCACCAATCAGCGGTCAGTTTTCAGCCAGAACGAGTTGACCGCTGGTTTATTAATCTTGATTTTGATTCATCGGCGAGCGCAGCTCTCGAAGCGGACTTCACCGCCGGGCTGCGCTTTAATTTAGTAGCACTCAATATTCAGCCGTCGGCGATCAGCTACAGCAACAGTTATTTTCTTGCTTAAAGCTGACGGCCGATCGCTGACAGCTTTCAGGGAGATATTTTATGGCGGAGATAACGGCGGCGGCGATCAAGACGCTGCGTGAGAAGACGGGCGCGGGGATGATGGAATGCAAGAACGCTCTGACAGAGGCGAGCGGCAGCGAAGATCAGGCGATTGAAATTCTGCGGAAGCGGGGTCTTGCGTCGGCGAAGAAAAAGGAAGGGCGGATCGCCGCCGAGGGCGCAGTCGGTTCTTACATCCACATGGGCGGCAAAGTTGGCGTGCTGGTCGAGGTCAATTGCGAGACGGATTTCGTAGCGCGCACCGACGAGTTTCAACAACTCGTCAAAGACATCGCAATGCACATCGCGGCCTCTGAGCCGCGCTTCGTGTCGCGCGCGGAAGTGTCAATTGACGCGCTCGACAAGGAACGCGAGATTGCGCGGGCGCAGGCCAAAAACGATCCGAAGAACGCGAATAAGCCGGAGCAGGTCATCGATAAGATCGTCGAAGGTCGCCTCAACAAGTTTTACGAAGAGGCCGTACTGCTCGATCAACCGTTCGTCAAAGACCCGGCCAAGACCATTAACGATCTGCTGACCGAGAAGATCGCCGCCACCGGCGAGCGCATCACCATCCGGCGCTTCTCGCGCTACAAGATGGGCGAGGGTTTGGAAAAGCGCGCCGACGATTTCGGCGGCGAGGTGGCGGCATTGACGGGCGGCAATCAATAATACGATTGCGGATTTGAGAAAACCCTGTTTTGCAATCCGCAATCCGCAATTCAAATGGCACAAGCTGAAGCACAAGCCGCTGAGAGCGCGCTTATCTACAAACGGATACTGTTGAAGTTGTCCGGCGAAGCCTTGATGGGCGCGCAGAATTACGGCGTCGATGTCGAAGTTGCGCGCGCGGTCGCCGCTGAGATCAAGGCCGTGCATGATCTGGGCGTCGAGGTGGCGATTGTGGTCGGCGGCGGCAACATTTTCCGGGGCGTGTCGAAGAGCGCCGG
>JACCRA010000067.1 GCA_013813825.1 Pyrinomonadaceae bacterium
ATCGCGAGACGTTGGAGGGCGGCGACGCCCTTTGGTTCGAATGGCTGGAACGGCGTGAACAGGCGCGGGCGCGTGTGGCGCGGTTGATCAACGCCGAGCCGGACGAGATCGCATTCACGACGAACACCTCAAGCGGGATGAACTTGATCGTGGATGCGCTCGAAGGTCGCGGCGAAGTCGTCTCGTGCGAGTTGGAGTTCCCCGTCACGACGCTCCCGTGGCTGCACCGTGGATTGCGCGTGCATCTGTTGCCGGCGCGCGACGGGGAAGTGCGGACGGACGAACTGCTGCAAGCGACGGACGGACAGACGCCACCGGCGATCATCTGTCTGAGCCACGTCCAATACTCGAACGGTTTCCGCGCGCCGCTGCAAGAGATCGGCGAGAACAAGGAGGGGCGCAAGTTTGTCGTCAACGCGGCGCAATCGGCGGGCGTGTTTGAGTTGGACGTGAAACGCATGAAGATCGACGCGCTCTGTTCGACCGGCCACAAGTGGATGCTCGCGGGCTACGGCTCCGGCTTCGTCTATCTCAGCCGCGAGTTGCTGGCCGAGTCGCGCCCGCGCCTTGCGAGTTGGATGAGCGTCGAAGACCCGTTCGCGATGCGTAACGATCAACTCAGCGTCCGCGCCGACGCCGGCGCGCGCGCCGAGACGGGCTGCCCGCACTTCGCCGGCATCTTCGCGCTCGGCGAGTCCACCCGCCGCTTGCTGGAACTCGGAACGAATCACGTGGAACGTCGCGCGCTCGCCCTCAATCGTCACCTGACTGACCAATTGACCGAAGCCGATTGGCAAGTGCTCTCGCCGTTGCGCGACGAAGCGACGCGCTCGGCCGAAACGCTCGTCGCCTGCGAAGACCCTGAAGGCGTGACCGCGCACCTGACGGGTCGCGGCATCGCCGTCACCGCCAAGCCGCGGGGCTTCCGCGTCGCCACGCATTTCTTCAACGACGAAGCAGACATCGCGCGCCTCCTCGCTGCTCTGAACGAACTTCGTGCCAGCACAGCCTCGCACTTGTCCGGCGCTGCTTAAAGGAAAACTTGCATGACCAACGACCGTCCCCTTTTTCTCCCCATCCTGCTCGGCACGCCGCGGCAGGGACGCATGAGTGAGCACGTCGCGAAGTTCGTTTTGTCCGAATTGCAAAAACACGAAGAGGTCGAGACGGAATTGATCGACGTGCGCGAGTTGAATCTTCCGACACAGGACGCCGGCGAGCAGATTAAGGACGCCGGCTTTAGCGCCCTGATGGAGCGCGCCGACGGGTTGGTGATCGTGACGCCGGAATACAATCACGGCTATCCCGGAATGCTGAAGCACGCGCTGGACAGTAATCTGAAGGAGTACGTCCACAAGGCCGTGGGGCTGTGCGGCGTCTCCGCCGGCGGCTTCGGCGGCACGCGCGTTATCCAGAGCTTGTTGCCGGTGATGCGCGAATTGGGTCTGGTCACGATCTTTTGGGACGGTAATTTCTCGAACGTCAACCAACTGTTTGACGAGTCGGGCGCGTTGCTGGACCAGTCTCACGTCAGGCGGACGGACAAGTTTTTCAAGGAACTGATCTGGATGGCGAAAGTGCTGCGGTACGGGCGCGAGCAAATGCCGGCGGAGTAACTAAACAGGATAATGGGTTGCACAGATTTAGGAGAGCTTGAGAGATTAGACTGAGAGCGCAGCAGCCGTAATCGTAGCCCTGTTGATTATATTAAACGAATCGTTTACTACAGTTGACGGATTGTAAACCTATAGGTTAACATCCATGCCGGTTCAGCAAATCAAAGCGGGAGCCAAATTCACTGTCTATGCGTGGGGCGATGAGCGGTCGTGCGAGGTGCTTGAGTTTTTGGAAGGATTGGCGGCGGACGGTGACTCTGATGCTAAACGAATTACCAATATCATCGAGCGTACTGCCAATCATGGAACACCGCGCAACCCACAGCATTGCCGGCTCTTAGATGACGGCATTTATGAATTCAAAGCTCCCAACACGGCGCGCGTTCTCTGGTTCTATGATGCCGGGCGGATCATCATTTGCACGCACGGCTTCAGCGGCAAAAGTGGGCGCGGTAAAACGCCTCAGAGCGAGATCGAGCGAGCCAAAGGCATCAGGGAGTTGTATCTGAAGGAGAAGAAAGATGCTCCAAGTGAATAAGCGCGAAACCACCTCCGACCGCTTCGCCAATTTGTTCAAGCGGTTCGAGCAATCCGACGCCTATCACATTGACGGCGCGAAACTCGAAATCTCCGAACAAATTTATTTGGCGATGGAGCAGCAAGGTGTGTCCAACGCCGAACTTGCCCGTCGCTTAGGCAAGAGCCGCGCTTACATCACAAAGGTGCTGCAAGGCAACGTCAACTTCACCATCGAATCGCTCGTTAAGATTGCGCGTGCGTTAGATCATAAATTTGATTTTCACTTCGCGCCGGAGCGTGAAACCTTTCGAGACGCCCATCTCGCCGAGACTTGGCAAAAGAATTTGCGCGCTCCGGCTTTCACGCGCATCGGGATGAAGCACAAGCACGAGTACGCGCACATTCGTCTTGTTCATCCCTCGCCGAACCGCACACGGGAGAGCGAGAATGCGACCCAGTCCGTTGCAGCTTGAAGGCTACTTAGTTACGGAACTGAGCTTCAAAGCGCAGCCCGATTTTGCATACGACCTCGACAATCCGCTGACGACCGTTCAGCCCGCCGACCTGACAGTTGAAGTGGCACTCGCCGAACACCAAGATGATCGGCTGCGCCGAAACTGTGATCTTACCGTCGAATTGGCAGACCCGATAGGAATCAAGTTCCCTTACGTCTTCCGCGCAGTCTTCACTGGCTTTTTCCGCATCAGCGAAAATTATCCGGCGAAGCAAGTTGATCTGATGTTCGCCACCAACGCCCCCGCCCTACTCTACTCGGCGGCGCGTGAACTGCTCGCCACCGTGACAGGGCGTGGACCTTACCCCTCTGTCACTTTACCGTCCGTTACCTTCCTCCCATCGCTTACTGAAGTAGCTG
>JACCRA010000008.1 GCA_013813825.1 Pyrinomonadaceae bacterium
TCCAACGCTTGAATCAATTCGTCCACCTGCTCCTTCGTCGAGTTGAGCATCATTCCGGTGCGGATGACGTTGGCATAGAGTCCGCCTTTGCCGATCAGAACGCCGCGCCGCTTCGTCTCTTCAAAAACTGTGAGGACAGCTTGCGGATGCGGCTCTTTCGTTTCGCGATCCTTCACCAGTTCCAGTGCTTGCATCAGGCCGAGGCCGCGCACGTCGCCGATGACAGCGTGCTTTTCTTTTAACTCATCAAGTCGCGCGCGCAGATACGCGCCGACGGTCGCCGCGTTTTGGCGCAAGTCGTCTTCCTCGATCACTTTGATCACGGCGAGCGCGGCGGCCATCGAGACGGGGTTGCCGCCGAACGTCGAGAAGGTCAGTCCCTTGTAGCTGTCGGCGACTTCCGGTGTCGCGGTGGTCATGCCAATGGGGACGCCGTTCGCCATGCCTTTCGCGGAAGTGATGATGTCCGGCTCCACGTCCCAATGCTCGATGCCGAACCACTTGTCGCCGGTGCGCCCCCAAGCGGTCTGCACTTCGTCGGCGATGAAGAGGCCGCCGTGTTGTCGGGTAATTTCGGCGGCGCGCTCGAAGTAGCCGGGCGGCGGGACGATGAAGCCGCCGACGCCTAAGATCGGCTCGGCCATGAAAGCCGCGATCTCGCCGGTGGTCGTTGTCTCGATCACTTCCTTGATGTCTTCGGCGCAGGCCAGTCCGCATTCCGGGTATGTCAGCTTGAGCGGGCAGCGGTAGCAATAGGGCGCGCGGGCGTGGACGATGCCGGCGACCTGCGCGGGCAAAGGCCGCCACGTCGAATGGCCGACGGCTGTGAGCGCGGTGGCCGAACGCCCGCTGTAGCTGTGGCGCAAAACGACGATCTCGTGGCGGCCAGTGTGGAGCTTCGCGGCCATGATCGCGGTGTCGTCGGCCTCGGTTCCGCTGTTGGTGAAGAACGACTTTCGCAGGCGGCCGGGCGTAATCTGATAGAGCTTTTCGGCGAGGTCGGCCTGCGGCCGGTTGGCGTAGAGCGTCGAAGTATGTTGGAGCGTCTTGACCTGCTCGATGATCGCTTCGTTCACGCGCGGGTTGGCGTGGCCGACGCTGACCGTGAGCACGCCGCCGAAACAGTCGAGATAGCGTCTGTCCTGATCGTCCCATACATACGCGCCCTCGCCGCGCACCAGCGCCACGGGTTCCTGATAATAGTTGGCGACGGCGGGGAAGAGAAACTCTTTGTGCTTGCGGACGATCTCGGAGCGTTGAGTTGTGGGTTCGATAGCAGCCATGATTCCTCCTCCGCCTTTAGCTGGCGAGTGCTTGGCAGTTGAAATAATCTTCAGTTCGACGATTCGCCCTTCAATTTCCTGATGATTGATTTGGCGAGCGTTTCGTTGATCTCTTGATGGCGCGGGACTGGTTGAGATTGTTTAGTGTGCGGGTTAGTGTACCAATCATGCTTGCCGCCATGACGCGCCAACACACAGCCGAGGTCTGTTAGTATTTTTATCAAGCCGCGCCTTTTCATTAGGCCACGGCCATTTCTTCAACTTTTCTGATGAATGGAACTTCACCAGATTCGACATCGGCCAGCAAATCTCTGAGATTCTCCAGCAATTCTTCCTTCGAGTGAGCCTGCGTTTGATAGTCGGGAAACTCGTTGAGGTGGCCGATGAAAAACTCGCCGTCTTGCCAAAATGTGTACTGCACTGTCCGCATGTGTTTTACTCCTAAACTCTCAATTCTTTAAGTCAATACAAATTCCCCTCACGTTTGCGCCCGGTGTAATCAACGTAAACGACTTTCATCTCGGTGTAAAAATCGAGTGCGGACGAGCCTTGCTCGCGGTCGCCGATGCCGGTGGACTTGATGCCTCCAAAGGGGATGTGCGCCTCGCCGCCGGTGGTCGCCGAGTTGATATGCGTCATGCCAGTTTCGATCTCATCGACGAAGCGGAAGACGCGCGCGGCGTCGTTCGTGAAGATCGAGGAAGACAAACCATAGTCGCTGTCGTTGGCGACGACCAAGGCCTCCGCAAAATTCTTGACGCGCAGCACTGAGAGGACGGGACCGAAAATCTCTTCACGCGCGATTCGCATCTCGGGCGTGACGCGGTCGAAGATCGTCGGGCGCACGAAAAAACCTTTAGCTAGTCCGTCATCTTCCGCTCTGGTCCCTCCGCAGGCGAGCGTCGCGCCGTCTTCGTGGCCGATGTCGATGTAGTGGAGTACCGTCTCGAACTGCTGCTCATCGACGATGGTCCCGACTTCCGTGGCGGGATCAGCGCCGTCGCCGAGTCGCAATCCCTGTGCCGGCTCGATCAATTGTCCGACGAATTCATCGGCCACCTCTTCGACGACGATGGCGCCACTCGTCGCGGTGCAGCGTTGGCCGGTCACGCCAAACGCGCCCTGCGTTGTCGCTTCGACCGCGAGATTGAGATCGGCGTCTTCCAGCACGACGACGGGATTCTTGCCGCCCATCTCGCATTGGACTTTAGCGCCGCGCCGTGCTGCTTGCTCGTAAAGTTTGACGCCGACACCGTTTGATCCCGTGAACGAGATGCCGCGTATCGCCGGGTGGTTCACGATCTCGTCGCCCGCGTCCGCGCCCGATCCGAGAATCAGATTGAGGACGCCGGGCGGCACGCCGGCCTCCGCGAAAATCTCGACGAGGCGGACGGCGGTGGCGGGCGTGTTGGTGGCCGGCTTGAAGACCACGGTATTGCCGGCGACGAGCGCGGGCGCGATTTTCCAGACGGGAATCGCCACCGGAAAATTCCACGGCGTAACACAAGCGACGCCGCCGAGCGGTTGCTTAATCGTGTACGCGAAATTTGAAGGTAGCTCGGAACTGATCGTCTCGCCGTTCATCCGGCGTGACTCGCCCGCGCAAAATTCCATCACGTTGATTGAGCGTTGCAGTTCGCCGCGCGACTCGCCGCGCGTCTTGCCTTCTTCGCATGTCAATAAACAGGCGAGATTTTCGCGGTCGTCTTCGAGCAAGCGCGCGGCGCGGGCGACGATGCGACCACGCGCCGGGGCGGGCGTCGCGCGCCACTCGCGGAAAGCGTGGGCGGCGGCTTCGACGGCGCGGCGGGCTTCTTCGCGCGTCGAGAGTCGCACCGTGCCAATCACGTTGTCCGTGTTTGCCGGGTTGAGGTTTGGCGTGGTCTGCTCCGCTGTCGATTCAAGCCACTGGCCGTTGATATAATTGCGGTATGTTTCCATCTGCTGAGTCGTCGTGTCCGTGGAAAACTTTTGAGGCGCTCTCCTGCAAGATCGTGGGGGCAACGCCGGTAGTAGTGCCATTGAAGAAAAGAAGGCTGAGAGACGAGCGCGGGATGCGCGCTCACATCCGCCTCTGGTGCAAGCATTCCCGGACGTGCCTTCTTGTTGCCGGCTCAATATACACAACTGCCGCCGGGCGTGGGAAGATAAAAGTAGCTGGGTGCGAAAGTCGCAGGCGTCGTGCTGAAAAGGCGGCTGACGCCGCACTTCCGGGACGGGTGATCCCGTCATCGGACGATGTTTGACACCTTCGCTGGGGGCGCTTAGTATTTTGCGGCGAGACCTAAACACCCTTGCGCCGCTACTCGGACACGGCGTGCCTCCCACTCACACAAATGTTTTTCTGCGAGCCACTCTCCGCCGTTAAACGAAGCCATCATCTATGAAGAGCCAGCGCCGCATCGCGTCATCTCTGGTCTGCGTTTTATTGTTCGCCGTGATGGTCCGCCCGGCGGCAGCAACCGACACGTGGGTGAGCGTCCGCACCGCGAATCTTTTCATCGTCGGTAACGCGGGCGAGCGAGACCTCCGGCAAGTCGCCGCGTGGCTCGAACTGTTTCACCACGTCTTTTACCGGCTTCTTTCCCAACCCGCGCCCAACTCGTCCGTCCCGACGACTGTCGTCGTGTTCAAAAGCGACAGCGATTTCCAACCTTTCAAGCCGCTCTATCAGGGCCGGCCCGCCAACGTCGCGGGTTACTTTCAGCCGGGCACGGACGTGAATTACATCGCCTTCTCAGCCGAGGCGGGAAACAGCAGCCCGTTCAGCGCGGCCTTTCACGAATACGTTCACCTGCACCTCAACGACAGCGCGCCCCACGCGCCGCTCTGGTTAAATGAAGGACTGGCCGAATACTACAGCACCTTCGAATTCGTGAATGGCGACGTATTGATCGGCGCGCCGATCGGAAGTTACCTACGCCTGTTGCGCCGGGACGAGCTGCTGCCGCTCGAAACGCTCTTCGCCATCGATCACAGTTCGGCGCACTACAACGAGCGCGACAAGCAGGGGATTTTTTACGCGCAGTCGTGGGCACTGGCTCATTACCTGATGCTCGGCAACAGCGGGCGCCGCCAGCCGCAAATCGCGGACTTCCTCAATCGCCTGTCCGCCGGACTGTCAGTCGAAAACAGTTTCGCCTCAGCCTTTGGTACTGATTTCAGGACGATGGAAAGGGAGTTGGCGGAGTACATCCGTGCCGGCTCGTTTCCCGTGCAGCGCGCGAGTTTCGGCGCTGGGCCGAACTCTTACAGCGGGGCGGAGGTCGCGAGGCTAAGCGAGGCGGAAGCCATGTTTTATCTCGGCGATCTGCTCGCCCACATCGGCCAGCCTGACGCGGCCGAAAAATATTTTCAGGACGCGATCACGCTCGACCCGGCACAGAAGGACGCGCACGCCGCGCTCGGCTTGTTGCGGATCAGGCAGGGCCGTTTTGCCGACGCGAAGAAACATCTCCAGCGCGCCGCCGTCACGTCGCAAAACCACCTCGTGCATTATAACTACGCCTACGCGCTCAGCCGCGAGGGGATGGACGCCGACCGTTCGGTGAAGAGCTACGCGCCCGAAACCGCGCAGGCGATGCGGACTCATTTGCGGAAGGCCATCCAGCTCGCTCCCAATTTCGCCCCTGCTTATCAACTGTTGGCCTTCGTCAATCTGGTGATGGACGAGCAGTTGGAAGAGTCAATCGGGTACGTCAAGCGGGCGCAGAGCCTTTTGCCGGGCCGCCCGGAACTCAACATCCTGCTCGGCCAAATTTATCTGCGGCAACGCGATCTCGATTCCGCGCGGCGGGCGCTTGAATCCGCCATCCGGCAGATTACGGACGCGGAGTTGCGCGCAATCGCCCGGTCGCTGCTTGACCAAGCCGAGGCCGGGGATGTGCAAGTCTCGCAGTTCAGATCAACGGTCAGTGCGACCGTGGCGGGTGCGGGCGGGACTATCGTCGAGACGGGCCGGGTCAAATCGGGAGAGTTCGAGATTGACATCTCTGGCCCGATGCCAACGGTCGAACAGGTGCTTGAAAAATACGTCGAGGCGCTCGGCGGACGGGCGGCTCTCGGCAAATTCGACAGTCGCCTGTTGAAAGGTAAAGTGGACATTCCCGGCGAATTCAGAGGGGCGGCTCTGGAGATTTATGCGAAGGCCCCGAATAAATTTTTGACGGTCATCAACGTTCCCGGCATGGGCGTTTTCCGGCAAGGCTCTAATGGCGGCGGCGGATGGGCGCAGGCGTCGAACGATGCGGCGCGAAAGCTAACGGGCGCGGAAGTGTCCGAACTGCAACGCGGTTCAAGCTTCTACGCTCCCTTAAGTCCGCCGGCGAATTACCCGAAGATGAAGCTGTTAGGCAAAGTGAAGATCGGCTACCGCGACGCCTTTCTGGTCGAGGCGATGGCGGTGGGCCGCGAGCCGTCGGAGCGATTTTTCTTCGACGCGCAGAGCCGCCTTCTGATCCGCCGCGACGGGATGCATTCGAGCATTCGCGGGAGGGGAAACGCGGTGATCTACTTCGACGAATGGACGGAGGTGGACGGCGTCAAGTTACCGTTCCGCGTGACGCAAGCCTTCTCCAATCACGCGGTCGTCTTCATGTTTGAAGAAGTCAAGTATAATGTCCCCTTCAACGAGCAGATTTTCAATCAGCCGGTAACGAAATAACTTTAGAATGGAGCAATGTCGGGGATGAAGCTCGGTTCGGCGTTCAGCCTGTAGGCTGCTTCTCTCAGGTGTGGCACGCTCAACGCCGTCCATCCCACTTCGTTGCCCTGCCGCCATCATTGTTTCATCACAAACCGCGAATCATTTCCACTGTGCCTGATGCCGGAAGACGCATCCCTCTTCAATCTCCGCCAACTGCTCGAACGGCGCGCGGCGGCCGCACCCGATAAGACGTTCCTCTTTTCGGCGGAGGACGGACGGCGTTGGAGCTACGCGGAGTTTGACGCGGCGGTGAATCGTACCGCGAATCTGCTTGCGGCGCGCGGCGTCGGGAAGGGCGACGTGGTCAGTCTGTTGTTGCCGAACGGCCCCGAGTACGTCGTCGCCTACTTCGCCTGCTTCAGCCTCGGCGCGCTGGCCGGTCCCATCAACTCTCTGCTCAAGGCCGACGAGGTGGCCTATGCGCTTAATCATTCGGAAGCCAAAGCTTTGCTAATCAACTCGGAGTTTCGTCCGCTCGTTGACGACACCCGCCGCGATTTGCCGACGCTGCGCGCCGTCATTGAGTTTGATGACCTCGTAGACGCGACGAAAGATTTTTCAGAGACGCCCGGCGACACGTGGCGCGAGTTGCATCTGACACCTGACGGTGAGGCGATCATCATTTACACTTCCGGCACGACAGGGCGACCGAAAGGCTGCTTGCTGACGCACGGCAATCTGCTCGCCAACGCCCGGCAGATTGTGGAATGGATGGGGTTCACGCCGGCGGATCGTCTGCTCACGTCGATGCCGCTTTTTCACATGAACGCGGTGACGGTCACAACTCTAACCGCGCTCTACGCCGGCGGTTCAACCGTTGTTGCTCCGCGCTTCTCGGCCTCGCGCTTCTGGCGGCAAATTTCAGACTACGGCGCGACCTCGTTCGGCTCAGTGGCGACGATGCTTTCGATGCTGCTCGCCAAGTATCCCGACGGCATGCCTACAGCGTACGACACGAGCCGTCTGCGTTTCGCGATGTGCGGCTCAGCGCCCGTGCCGGCGGAGGTCTTGCGCCGCTTTGAAGAGACGTTCGGATGTCTGGTGATTGAAGGCTACGGCCTCTCTGAATCAACTTGCCGCTCGACCTTCAATCCGCCCGACGCCCGGCGTCGCCCCGGCTCGTGCGGCCTGCCCATCGGCAACGAGATGTGTGTCCGCGATGAAGAGGACAGAGAGCTACCCGACAACGAGCCGGGCGAGATCGTGTTGCGGGGCGAGAATATCTTCAAAGGTTATTTCAAGAATGACGAAGCCACCACGCGCGCCTTTCGCGGCGGTTGGTTCCACACCGGCGATATCGGTTTCCGCGATGGTGAAGGCTTTTACCACATTGTGGATCGCAAGTCCGACATGATCATCCGTGGTGGCGAGAACATTTACCCGCGCGAGATCGACGAAGTATTGTACCAACATCCGGCTGTTGCAGCGGCGGCGGCGGTGGGCGTGCCGGACGAGTTGTACGGCGAAGAAGTCGCCGCCTTCGTCGTCCTCAAGGCCGGGAGCGCGGCGAGCGCCGCCGAGATCATCGAACATTGCCGGGCGCATCTCGCCGAGTACAAATGCCCGAAGCTCGTGCATTTCGTTTCTGACTTGCCGAAGGGACCAACCGGCAAGTTGCTCAAGCGCGAACTGTCGCGCCATCATCAGAACTTAAAGGAAGCTTGAAATGATAAAAATCATGGCTGCCGTCTGGGCAGGAATATCGTTGTTCTCTTTCACGGGGTTGCTGTTGCAACCGTCTTCCGCCGTGCCCACGCGCGAGCAGCGCATCGCGCAGGCAGCGGAGTCAATGCGCGAGCGGCTGGTCGGACAGCGACGCGATTTCCACATGCACCCGGAATTGTCGAACCGCGAAGAGCGCACTTCGCGCGTCGTGGCCGAGCGGTTGAAGGCGCTTAAATTCGACGAGGTGAAAACTGGCGTGGCACGCCATGGCGTCGTCGCGTTGCTCAAGGGAAAGCATCCGGGACCAATCGTCGCGGTGCGCGCGGACATGGATGCGCTGCCGATTCAGGAAGTGCGCGACGTGGCCTATAAATCACAAACGCCGGGCGTAATGCACGCCTGCGGTCACGACGTGCATACGACGGTCGGCTTGGGCGTCGCGGAGATTCTGAGCGGGATGCGCGAAGAGATTCACGGCACGATCAAGTTTATCTTCCAGCCAGCGGAAGAAGGGCCGCCGGCGGGCGAAGAGGGCGGCGCGAAGCTGATGGTGAAAGAAGGCGCGCTGGAAAACCCGCGCCCGTTGGCGATCTTCGGATTGCACACCAAGCCCGATGTGGAAGTCGGGCAGATCGCTTTTCAGTCGGGGCCGTCGATGGCCTCTTCAGACAAAATTCTGATCACTTTGCGGGGCAAGAAAACGCACGGCGCGTATCCGCACGAAGGCATTGATGCCATCGTCGTCGCCGCCGAATCGATCATGGCTTTACAGACGGTCCGTAGTCGCCGCATCGATCCGACCGAGCCGCTTGTCGTCTCAGTCGGGATCATTCAGGGTGGCAATCGCTTTAACATCATCGCCGACGAAGTGAAGCTCGAAGGCACGATGCGTGCGCTCAATGAGGACGTGCGGCAGCGCGGGCAACTGTTAATCCGCGAGACGCTGGCGGGCGTCACCGCCGCTCACGGCGCTTCGTTCGAGTTGAAGTTTGAAGAGAACGCGGCTCTCACTTACAACGAGCCAAAATTGGTCGAAGAGACGCTCCCGACGCTGCGGCGAATTGTCGGCGAGGCGAATGTCATCGCGCGTCGCCCACAGATGGGCGCGGAAGATTTCGCTTACTACCAGCGTGTCGTTCCCGGCTTCTACTTTTTTCTCGGCACCGGCAACAAAGCCAAAGGCATCACGGCGGCCTGGCACACGCCCGAATTCGACGTGGACGAAGAGAGCCTTGTGGTGGGGACCAAAGTGATGTCGAACGTGCTACTCGATTACCTCGACCGGCAGAGGGCGAAACCATAATGAAGCGCGGGATCGGCTTCCCACTTGACGACTGAGTTTGAACACAACGCATCCGCGCGAACATTGATCAGCGGTTGACTGACATCAGGGAAAAATTATG
>JACCRA010000009.1 GCA_013813825.1 Pyrinomonadaceae bacterium
GCCGCGCAGGGCATCGACGCCGCTTTTGCCGAACGACGCGAAGTAACCGCCCGGCGAGCCGTCCGGCATGATGATGACGTTGTACTGATCCAGATTCGCCCGGCGCAGATTGGCAATCGTCATCGGCGTGAAATCCACCGCGTAACGATCAAACGTCCACCACAGCGCGCCGTAACTCGTCTGGCTCACCGGCTCATCCGCGACGACGATGATCTTCGGTCGCCTGAGCGAGACGACGTTCTCGCCGCCGATGCCGGTATCGCCCGTCTCGTTGAAGCCGCTGTTGACCGCCAGCACATCGACGCCCGCCTCGCGCGCGAGTTGCGCGATGCGCTCGTGCAGCGTTTCGGAATTGCGCGAGACGCGGACGACCAGCGTGCCACGCGGCCAATCGCGCCCGCCCGCATTAAGCCTGCGCGTCGCGACCGCGAGCTTAAAATCTTCGCGCAGCAGACGGTACGCGAGCGAGGCCGCGCCGTTGCGTTCGTAAGGGATAATGTAAGCGATTGACGCCCGGCCTGAGACGCCGCCCGCGCGGACGAATTCGGGCACGCGCATCCGGTTACGCGCCGCCGGCACGTCAACCGCGCCCGACTCCGTGGCCGGCGTCGGGCGCGGCAGCAAATTGGTCCCCACGTTGCTGACATCCTCCGTCCAATAGGTTTCGACGCCGAAGGCGAGCGGCAGCGACCACGCCGTAAGGTCGTAAAAATTGTAATCCTCTTTCGCGGCATTTTCGCCGCGCCGCTGATTGCGCTGGAAGCGCGCCAACTGCTCGCGTGCGAAGGTTTCATCAAGCGGCGTCCCCGGCTCTAAGAACGCCTTCGCTAGACGCTTTTGCGGCTGCGCGAGATCGACAATGTAAGCGCCCGCCGGAAACTGCCGCGACTGCGCCGGAGCATTCGCCGCCGTCGCATAACTGTGCGCCCGCGCGGACTGGAAAGCCTCGCGCGCCACGCCGACTTCGACGCCCGAACGCAGGAGAATATCAACCAACTCTCCGGCGCGCGCCGGGTCATTTCCGGGCAAGATCACGAAGCGTTTGACCCGTCCCGTCCGGCCTTCTTCGAGCGCGCCGCGCTTAAACTCATAGTAGTCGCCGAGACGCGGCGCGCGATTCCGCGCCGCCGTCTCCACCACCGACAACGACGCGACGAAGTGCTTCGCGATGCCGGTGCGGAAAGTGATAATCGTGTCGTCGTCCCGCCGCCAGTTGTAGCCGCGCGGCCCGCCGGCGTCGGTTTCGAAAGTCATCCCGGTCGCGCCGTTCAGGCTCGGCCACGAATCCCAGTAGCCGGGGTAAAAGATGTCGAACACGTCGCGCACGTAGTAATCCCACTGGCGGGCGTCGAACTGCGCGGCGTTGGCGCGGCCGAAGGCGCTTAGCCAACGCGCAGTCGGGGCCGACGGCAAATTCGGGTTGATCGGAAGCGCCGCCGGCGGGAAAAAGTATTGCGTCGTCTGCCCGTGATGATCGACCAAGACCTGTGGATTCCATTCGAGATAGGCGCGCTGCATGTGGCGCGTTTCGAGTTGGCTGGCGGCGAGATTGTCGCGGTTGAGATCGAAGCGGTAATGATTCGCGCGTCCCCACACAGACCACGGCTCGCGGTGTTCGGCGGCGGCGGGATCGGAATTGCCGATACCGTTCGAGTTGTACCAAGTGGCGAACCGCTCGTGCCCGTCCGGGTTCTCGCAGACATTGATGAGGACCACGCAGTTGCGGAGCATGTCGAGCGTCGCCGGCTCGTTCGACGCGGCGAGTTGATAGACGACCTGCATCATCGTCTCGAACGAGGCCGATTCGTTGCCGTGAATCGTGTAGGCGAGCCAGACGATGATCGGCGTCTGACTGATCAATCGTTGCGCTTCGTCGGTGGAAGTCTGCCGCGGATCGCCGAGGCGCGCGACGTTCGCTTTGATCTCGTCAAGCCGGGCAATGTTTTCCGGCGCGCTGATCGCCAACAGCTTCATCATCCGATACTCGTTCGTCAGCCCCATCTCAAAAACGCGCACGCGATCCGATGCGGTCTGAGCGATACGTTCGACGACGCGCTCCATCGTCGCGTAGTTGGTGTGAAAATCGCCCACATCGTAGCGCGTCACAGTTTGCGGGCGCGGCACGTTTTCGCGGTATGGCCCACGCGCGTAGAAATCGAAGCGCGCCGTCTGAGCCGGGGCCAGCGTTGAGCAGAAAACGAGCGACGCGAAGAGGGCAAGCGAACGAAGGAAGTGCTTCATGTATGTGCGGCGGACTTTCTGTCGGAGCGGGGAGTGTGTTAAGACAGACCGGATATTACATCGTCCGCGTCGCCGCGCTCAAACAGGCAAACGGCGATTCGCTTGATTCGAGAAGCAAATGGAAGAACTGACGCCCGACATCCCGCGCCCGGACGCCTGCCCGAAATGCGGCCAGACGCCCCTCCACTCTTGGCAAGAGATGGACGACGCCGAACGCGAGATCGCGCAACGAGTCTATTCCGCCGGCGCATCCTTTCCCTTAACCGAACGAATCGCGCGCCACCGCTGGTGCCTCCGTTGCTGGCACGAAGAGATCAACTCCGCGATTCGCCGAGCTTAAAGAAAACGCGCCGCGCTTCCAGCCGAGGAGCTTACTTTTGCATGTCATGGAGAATGCTGATGATTCCACGCTTTCTGATCTTTGCCCTGCTCTTATGTTCGCCGTCGTTCGCACAGACCGCCCCGAACGCGAAGCCCGTGCCGAAGCCCATCGTCATTAAGGCTGCGCGAATGTTCGACGGCAAAAGTGATCGTGTCGTCGCGCCCGGCCTCCTCGTCGTGGTGGGCGGCGTGATTCAGGGCGTTGGCGCGGGCGCGCAAATTCCTGCCGGGGCTGAAGTGATCGACCTCGGCGACGCGACGCTGTTGCCCGGCTTCATGGACGCGCACACGCACCTCTCCGGCGAGGCCAGCGACGACTGGAAGCAAGACGAGTTGGATTCCTTGAAGAAACCCATCACCGAGCAGGCGCTCGACGCGAGCGAGTACGCGCGCAAGACGCTTTTGATCGGCTTCACGACCGTCCGCGATCTCGGCTCCGGCGATCTCGTGGACGTGGGCTTACGGAACGCGATCCGCAACGGCAAGATCGTTGGTCCCCGGATGCTCGTCGCCGTCCGCGCGGTGGGCGCGACCGGCGGCCACTGCGATCCGACGGGCGGCTATCGCCCCGGCCTCTTCGACCGCAGTTTCAGCAATGAGGAAGCGGTCGCCAACGGCCCCGACGCGGTACGCGCGGCCGTGCGGGCGAACGTCAAGTACGGGGCGGACGTGATCAAAGTCTGCGCGACGGGCGGCGTGCTTTCGCTCGTCGGCGATGTCAACTCGCCGCAGTTGACGCAAGCCGAACTCGACGCGCTGGTGGACGAAGCGCACGCGCTACGGCGCAAGACCGCCGCCCACGCCCACGGAGCCGAAGGAGCCAAGCGCGCTATTCGCGCCGGCATCGACTCGATTGAGCACGGCTCTTTTCTCGACGACGAGGCGCTCGACCTGATGGCCGCCAAAGGCACTTTCTACGTCCCCACGCTGATGGCTCCCGAAGGTCTGCGCGAGCGGCTGGCGAAGGGTCTCTATCTCCCGCCGAACGTCGAAGCCAAAGCCCGCGCCGCCATTGCCAGCATCCGCCAGACGTTTCAGAAGGCGCTCGCCAAACGGGTCCGCATCGCCTTCGGCACGGACGCCGCCGTTTATCCGCACGGCCGCAACGCCGAAGAGTTTCGCCACATGGTCGAACTCGGCATGAAGCCCATCGACGCCCTCAAAGCCGCCACTTCGGTTGACGCCGAACTCTTCGGCATCAGCGACCGCACGGGGACGCTCGAACCCGGCAAACTCGCCGACATCATCGCCACGCCCGGCGATCCGACCGTTGACATCCGACAGACGGAGAAAGTCTTTTTCGTGATGAAAGAGGGCGTCACCTACCGCAACGATCAGGCGACCGCGCCGCGAAGTAATCGTTAGCTTGACGCTTGCTCTTAGCACGGGTAAGGGCGTTAGGTGGGACAGTTCTGCATATACAACAGTTAGGCTTCTAACTTTTCCGAACCGAGAGGAGTTTGATGATGCCGAAGTGGTTGTTATTTGGTCTCGCTGCTGTAGGTAACTTCGTGATAGCCGTAATAGCTTATCGCGGTGGAAGGCTCGTAATCCCGATCATCCTCGCCGTCGCGGGGTTGTGCTTCGTTATCGCCGCAGCCGGAGCCGCAAGAGGGGCAGGAGGCGGTCGCTCCTGAAGCGGCGCGGCTGATGGGTGAATGTCAGGGGGCGAGGTGGGCGCTAACGGCGAAGCCTAACAACGGCAGCCACACGACCGCAAGTCAGCGGGCCTCTCATCGCTAGACTTGGCCGTAGCGAGGTTGAATGCGCGGTGGGTGATGCCCGGCGTTAGATGCTTCATTGTGCCATCGAAAGGGAATTTATGATGCGTGCTTTTGCTATCACAATTTCAGCTATCGTCACCGTCTGTGTGTTTTCGATGACTAAGGCACAGGCGCATCCGGCGTGGGGCATCGTGGTTGACCGTCAAGGTCAAGTCTATTTCAGCGATTTAGAAATCGTCTGGAAGATTGGTGCTCAAGGTCGGCTCACCGTCTTCAGGGCTGGCGTCAGCGGCCGGCACATTCACGACCTGACGTTGGATGATGACGGTAATCTCCACGGAGCGGACTACACTTACCTACCGTCAACTCAGAGCTATCTCAACGCCATCTGGAAAATGACACCCGCCGGGAATCTGACATACACACTCGCGCCGACTGAGAGTCTCCCGCGAGGCGTCAGCATTTGGAAAGACCGGGACGGTAATACATATGCCGTGGAGCAGGACAATCACCTGAAGCGTGAGACGCTGCTTTTGAAAAGAACGCCAAGCGGCAATGTAGCGGTGTTGGCCGGCGGCAGTTATGGACATGCCGACGGCCGGGGGAGCCACGCCAGATTCAGCAGTATTAACAAAATAGCCTTTGGCTCCGATGGCGCACTCTATACGGCGGATGGTTCAACCGTTCGCAAGGTGGCGACGGATGGAACAGTCTCGACGCTGGCTCGCGATCTCGTCGTCGAGAATTCCGCGGATCGCGGGAGGGGAGGCTTGGGAGGTAATTTGTACGGATTGACGGTCAATGCTCAGAACGATGTCTTCGTTGCTGATCACGGCAATCGGCGTGTGCTGAAGATCGCGCCCGATGGCAAAGTCGCCACGCTCTTGAGTGCTGACCCCCCGTGGTCGCCGACCGGCGTGGCCTTCAAGGACGACAGCCTTTACATCTTAGAGTTTGGCTTCACGCCCCCGCGCACATCGAATGGCGCACGCGTTCGGAAACTGGCATCCGATGGGAAAGTCACAGTGTTAGCAACCGTTGGGGAAAGCGGAAATCTCCCCGTTCGTGAAAATTCGCTGAGCGAAAATACCGCACCGACGATTGAGCCTCAACCAAATGCCCCGTATGCGCTAGCCGGCGCAACCGCCGGCATTTTCGCTCTCACTATTATGGCCTGGCGTGTCCGCAAGAGAATGTCTGACCGGCAACAGCGAGAATCGTTGAAACAGTAGCGAGCACAAGACACATATTTTCAAAAGTGTCTTCGTGGGAGTTACGCAGTTGTGCGGAGGGCGAGGTTTTGTTGGTAAAGAAAACATGATCCACGCGCCTCACACGAAACAGACACTAAACCTGCCTGCCCTTCGTGTCGTTTCGTGTGAGTTCGGGGATCAATTCTCCTTCAATCTGATGTCGAACTGACGCTAACTGATAAAGGTCGGGAAGAGGGCCGTCATGCCGGCGCCGAGCAGAATTGCTAAGA
>JACCRA010000143.1 GCA_013813825.1 Pyrinomonadaceae bacterium
TTACGACATTGCTGTCTTCGAGAACCGTTTCCCCTCCTTGCGACCCGTGCCGCCGCCGCCCGCCATCGAAGGCACGGAACTGTACCCGGTGCGGCCCGGTCAGGGCGTCTGCGAAGTCGTGCTCTACTCTCCGCGCCACGATTCGACGCTGGCGCAAGAGCCAGTCGAGCAGATCGACAAACTCGTGCAAGTCTGGACGGATCGCTTCCGTATTTTGGGCGCGCGCGACTTCGTTGATTACGTCTTCGAGTTTGAGAATAAGGGCGAGGCCATCGGCGTCACGCTCCATCATCCGCACGGGCAGATTTATGCTTACCCGTTCATCCCGCCGCGCGTTCAGCAAGAACTGGACCAGTCGCTCGCGCATCACGAACAGACGAATCGCTGCCTCGTCTGTGACATCAGGCAAGAGGAACAACGAGACGGCCGCCGCATCGTCGCCGAGAACGAATCTTTCGTCGCCTACGTCCCGTTCTTCGCGCGCTATCCTTACGAAGTTCATATCGCCGCGACCCGCCACCTGCAAGCCCTGACGGACATGACGCGCGACGAGCAGAAAAAATTAGCCGAACTGCTCAAGCAGGTGCTGGCGGCTTACGACAAATTGTTCAATCTCTCATTCCCCTACATGATGGTGCTGCACCAGCGCCCGACCGACGGCGCAACTTACGACTATTATCACTTCCACGTCGAGTTTTATCCGCCGCTTAGGACGGCGACGAAACTGAAATATCTGGCGGGCAGCGAGACCGGCGCGGGAATGTTTATCAACGACACGTTGGCCGAAGAGAAGGCCGCCGAACTGCGCGCGCTAATTCAGCCCGTCGAGTGGAAGGGAGGCGCAAGGTGATCGAGCGCGAACCGCTTCGCCGCGCCTTTCGCGAATTGTACGGAACCGCGCCGCGCCTGTTTCGCGCGCCCGGCCGCGTCAATTTGATCGGCGAGCATACGGATTACAACGACGGCTTTGTCCTGCCGATGGCGATTGAGCGCGAGACGTTAGTGGCCGCCGCCACCCGTCCTGATCGGCGCGTCCGCGTCCGCTCGCTGAACACGGGCGAGGATGTCGAGTTCGATCTCGAACACCCCGGCCCGGTGCGGCGCGGCTCGTGGATCGATTACGTCGAGGGCGTCGCACAGGCGCTCATCCGGCGCGGCGTCTCGCTCCGCGGAGCTGATCTGTTAATTTTCTCGAACGTGCCAGCGGGCGCGGGGCTATCGTCGTCGGCCGCACTTGAAATCTCGACGGGTCTGGCGCTGGCGACGCTGGCAGGCGCGGAAATTGATCCGGTCGTGCTGGCGCTCGCCGGGCAGGAGGCCGAGCACACTTACGTCGGCGCGAATGTCGGCATCATGGACCAATTCGTTGTCGCGCTCGGCCGCGCCGGCCACGCGCTTTTAATCGACTGTCGCACGCTCGCCGCGACGCCCGTCCCGCTCGACACAGCGGGGGCGGCCATTGTCATCTGCGACTCGAACATCAAGCACGATCTGGCATCGTCGGAGTACAACCGCCGGCGCGCGGAATGCGAGGAAGGCGTCGCGTTGTTGCGCCAATTTTTGCCGGGCATCCGGGCGTTGCGCGACGTGAGCGTTGCTGATTTTGAGCGGCACGCGGCGGCGCTCCCCGAAGTGATCCGGCGGCGTTGCCTTCATGTCGTCACCGAGAACGCGCGCACGCTCGCCGCCGCCGCCGCGCTTGAACGCGGCGACCTCGCCGGGATGGGCCGGTTAATGGGCGAGTCGCACCGCTCGTTGCGCGACGATTACGAAGTCAGTTGTGCCGAACTCGATCTTTTAGTTGAGATCGCCGGGCAGGTTGGCGGCTGTCTCGGCGCACGGATGACGGGCGGCGGCTTCGGCGGTTCGACCATCAACCTCGTCCGCCGCGACGCGCTCGCCGAGTTTCAAGCGACGGTTTTGCGTGAGTACCCGCGCGTCACAAATATCAGCCCGTTCGTCTATGTCTCCGAGGCCGGCGAAGGAGCGAAGGAGGTCAGGGATGAGGAATGAATAAAGCAAGGGATGAGGGATGAGGGATGAAAGAAAACAGATTGCCGATTGTTTCTCTTCATTCCTCATCCCTCATCCCTCCGTTCATCCCTCATCCCTCCAATGCCTTGAGTATTAAAGACGTGGCGCGTGAGGCGGGCGTTTCGACGGCGACCGTGTCCCACGTGCTCAACAGTACGAGGTTCGTTTCGGAAGCGGTGAAAGCGCGCGTGCTCTCGGCCGTCGAGCGCTGTCGCTATTATCCGAACGCGCACGCGCGCAGCCTCGCTTCGGGGCGCAGCCAGATCGTCGGTCTGATCGTTTCGGACATCGCCAACCCGTTCTTCCCCGAACTTGTGAAGAGCATTGAGACGGCAGCTTTCGAGGGCGGTTACGACGTGGTGCTTTCTAACACAAACTACGACACCGCGCGCACGTCGCACTATGTCCGGCGCTTCATTGAGCGCAAAGTGGCGGGCGTCGTTTTGATGACTTCGGAGCTTGATCTGACACTGCTCGATGAACTGGCGCGGCGGCAGGTGCCAGTCGTCTTTCTTGACCTCGGCGCGCCGGGGCCGCATATGAGTAATTTGTGCGTGGATTACGACGTGGGCATTGCGGCGGCGATCCAGCATCTGGTTTCACTCGGCCATGAGCGGATCGCTTTCATCGCCGGGCCGGAGCGACTGCGTTCGGCGGCCAGACGTCTCGAAGCGTTCCGCAACTCAATCAAGCGACTACTGCCGGGAGCCCCGGCGCTGGTTTATCAGGGCGATCTGAAAATTGAGGGCGGGCAAAGAGCGGCGCGCGACATTTTGGGCGAGGCCGTGCCGGTGACGGCGGTAGTCGCCGCCAACGATCTGACGGCGCTCGGTGCTATGGGCGAGTTTCGCGCGGCGGGTTTGAGCATCCCGCGCGACATCTCCGTCGTTGGCTTCGACGACATCGCCTTCGCCTCGCTCGCCAGCCCGCCTTTAACGACCGTGTGCCTGCCGCGCGACGAATTGGGCCGCCGCGCCGTCGAGGCCCTGATGAAGACCGTCGAGCACCCGGAACAGCAGGGTGTCGAGATCGACATCCCGACGTACCTCATCATCCGCGGTTCGACCGGCCCGGCGCCGGGCACGACGCGCATTGAAGAATAAGTTCGAGCGACACAGACTCGATCCTCGAACGCTGGGAGCGCGAGGATGTCGCCTCCCAAGCGCGCCGAAGCGAGCTAACCGGATTCCGCGTTTTTCCAAGATTGAGTCACGACCATTATCGAACGGATGAGGATTGTTAATTTATGAGAGCCACAGCCAGCACCAGTTACAGCCAGCTATCATTGCCCGCTCAGATTTCTTTCAACCGGCCGTGCTCCGGCGTTACGCGCGGCGGGCGGCGGATCGTCCTGTTGGCACTAACGCTCTTGATGCTCGCAAGCGGCGCAACGGCGCAGCGGCGGACAGGCGGTGGTGGTGGCGACGGTTGGTATACCAATCCCGTCGCGGCGGGCGACTATCCCGATCCGTCAATAATCCGCATCGGCAGAGACTACTGGGCGACCGCCACCTCTTCGGAGTGGGCGCCGGAATTTCCCTTGTTGCATTCGCGCGATCTGGTCAATTGGGAGATCGTCGGCGCAGTCTTTCAGCAGCGTCCCGCGTGGTCAGTCGGCAGCTACTGGGCGCCGGAAATCTCGCGGCACCGCGGGCGTATTTACATTTATTACGTCGCCCGCAAAAAAGGCGGCCCGCTCTGCGTCGCTGTCGCCACGGCGCG
>JACCRA010000205.1 GCA_013813825.1 Pyrinomonadaceae bacterium
AATCATCAGGCCGTCCGACGCTCACGACCTCGCCGCCTGTCTGCTTGGCTAGGTAATCGGCGGCGTGAATGCTCAACCCGCGCGGGCCCATCATTATCTTGTTGAGCGTTCCGAAAAGCATTTTGGCAGCGAGACTCTTCTTGAAGATCAGACCGTCAAAAATGATACCCGCCCGAACTGCTTCTTCAACCGCTCCTTCCCGCTCCCCCTTCCTCAAATCGAAAAGATCATCGATGAGACCGACGACCACCAATTGCGATTTTGGAAATCTGGCTGCCAGCGGCATTATCTCACCGGCAACTTCTGACAGTCTCCAAATAATGTCCAGCCTTAGGTCGCCGGCTTCCTGTGAGCTTTTTTGAGCCAACTCCTCTAGCTGCCCCTCCTGCTGTCTGACAAGCCCGGGTATGGAGAGCAGGGCGGCGGTCGTCTTCGCGCGGTCAGGCGTGAAGTCCTCGATCATCTGTGTGGTGGGTAAAGGAGTGCCGGGTTCCTCACCCTCTTCAATCCACGTCACCATCACGGCTACTTTATCTTCCGGCGCGAGCTTGGTTAAGGCGGAAGCCAGTCGCTGCATCGTCTCGTCCCTTTTGAGGTGCGATCTTCCGTACTGAGTCCACAAATCTATAAATAACAAGAGCGCCAGCGGTCTGCGAGAATCTCCCTCGCGGCTGAAATATGAGAGTCGGCGCAGATTGCCGTCATCAAGCACCTGAAAGTCTTCACGAGCGAGGTCTCTGATCGGCTCGTATGTCTTCTGATCTTTGACGAGCGCATCGATAAAGACGACGCGCGTGTTGACGCGCACAGTATCGTCTGGCTTGAGTGCCGCATCCGAGTTGGATTGCAGGTCTGGAGAGCGAACAGTTCGAGGGCGCTCTTGCGCTGTGGCGAGCGTTCCGCAGTAGAGCAACACAGCGACAATTATCAACAGAGGGCGATGAAAAGTGATGGTTCTCATTTATTTCCCCTCACAGCTCTCTATTGGTCCGCTTTGGTAAAGTAGCCCCGCCGCGCGCTGACCGCCAGTTTCCGCTCTCTTCCATGCACATCACGAGCCTTAACCTTCACTTCTAATTTGTGCATCCGATTATCATTCCGTTCACCTTCGCCAAGCGTGAAGCCGAGGCTGTAGCGCGCGGCTAGGCCGTCGATGATGCTATCGATGGCGGCGGCAAATTCTTCCGGGCGGCCGACGGTCGCCACCTCACCGCCCGTCTGCTTGCCGTAGTAAGAGATCGTGTGAAAGCGCTGCCCGAAGAGCGGCGTTGTGAGATGACCGATGACCTCTACCGCCTTGCCCATCAAATCTTTTTCCATCACCAAACCGCTGACGGTGACGTTGGAGGCGATCAACTTACGCGCCGTCTCCGCCGTCTTGCCCAACCGCTCCGCCCCGAAATCGTCGGTCACTTCCACGATCACCACCTGCGAGTCGGGTCGCTCCCGCGTCGCTAGAAGCGGCGCTTGATCAATCATGTATTCAAAGTCGGGCGCCACGGTCGTCTTGACCGGAGGGTCCGTCGGCATACTTCCGGCGGCGCCCTTCATTCCGACGAGAATTTCATCCTTCCAAGTGGCCTTGATGGCGTCTTTGAGCGAGAAAAAGATTTTCACCTGCGGCAGGTTCTGTTTCGCAAATTGCTGCACGCTTCTGAGCGCCGCGAAAGTCTTCGCGCGGTCGCGGGTCAATCCCTCAACCATTCTCGATTTGACTTGAAAAGAGAGCGGCGTCGCTTCGGGTTCATACCACGTCTGCATGACCGCGACCTCATCTTCCGGCTGTAGCTTCGCCAGCGCGGAGATGATGTGTTCCATCACCTCAGGCTTTTCTAAGAAAAGGATGCCGCTCGTATAAAGATCGAGCACCAGCACGAGCGCGAGGGGTCGGCGACTGAGTCCTTCGCGGCTGAAGTACGAGAGGGTGCGCGGCCTGCCATCAGCAAGCACTTGGAAGTTTTCGGATGAGAGGTCTCTGACCGGCGCGCCGGTCTTCTGATCCCTGACGAGCGTATCAATGAAGACGACGTGCGTGTTGACGCGCACGATCTCTTCAGACTTTTGCGCCGACATTGCGCGCGATAGCATGACCATGCGCTCCTGAGCCAGAGTGACGCAGCCGGGCAACGCCAGCAAGCAGATCAAAGGGAACAACTTATTTCTCGTGAGCACTATTTAACTCCTATTATGTAGCAAAGCACTTCGGCAATATAACAAGGGAGGAAGGCTTAAAATCAAAAGCTTTCACTTTCAACCGACGGCCTTTGATTGATAGACGGTGAAAAGGAAGGAATCGTTAACAAGGGGAAAATTATCGCTGACTGAAGCTGGGGACGAAGCACAGAGAGTCGATCGGTGAGAGGGGTAATGGATAAGGGGAATTTCCTTATTATGCAATCACCGGTGCCTGACAACTTCGCACTTATCTGACTAATTAAACTGGTCTGGTAAAAGTATCCTGAGAATCAACGACATTATTGCCATTTACTTGTTAATCGTGCCGCGACATTGCGACGCGCCGCAGGTGCAGCGTTTCGAGTCCGGGTGGAGAGTCGTCTGGTAGTCGATGGTGATCTCTTCGCCCGGCTGAATGTCGCGCAAGGCGAAGAAGAGAAGATGGCCGCACACGCCCTGCATAAAAGCGTTGGGTTGGCTACTGTGGTTGATGTAATGGCTGCCGTTCCCGCCCCGGCTGCCGTCGATGCTACGTCGCCGGTCGATGGCGCAAATCCGCAATTTCCGTCGCGTGCGGGCGCGCCGCTTCGCTTCGGCGTTGCTAATCAACTCGCCCGCATACTCACAAATCTTACGCCGTCGCGAAAAAAAAGCCGTCGCGAAACAGCCCTTCCCATTAATCTTTGATTTTCTGATCGTGAGGCCGGGAGCTAGACGCATGACAGCTTTCAGTTTTCGGTTTTCAGTTTTCAGCTAAAACAAAAATTGATGACTCATGTTACGCGGCGAGAGGCCGCGGATTAAGTTTGACAACTTCAGCATCAGTCGGGGTTCTGGTTGGCGACTGCTCCAACCATCGGCACCATCAGTTCCCGCGCGAAAGATTGGCAGCCGCGAAAGGTGTATGGCGTAATAAACTGGCGGTGGCAAACTTGGCAGCGGTACATTTGTTTTCGATTGGCGGTTGTGCCATTCTTCTGGACGTTCCGCGAGTAATATTTTTG
>JACCRA010000211.1 GCA_013813825.1 Pyrinomonadaceae bacterium
GCCTCTCGGTTGATCCGCCATACCTAGACGCGCTTGGCGGCGGACGCTTCATTCGCCCGCCCGGCCAGTATGATAGTGGTTGGTGGCGGAGAATCCAGATTACCAACGAGCGCGATCCGGGGACGACGGCCCCGACCGGCGATCTGCGTTTTCTTGTCCTGACGGATCGCGCGCGCGCTGAAGACACGCTGCAATCCACGCAGCGTTCGCTGATCGATAAGTTCGTCAAAGAGTCGGTACATAGTCCCGTCTATGACGAGAAACTGGCCGCCGTTTTGTTCGAGTTGCTGTTTCCGCGAAACCTCAAAGATCAGTTCCGGATCGAGGCCAACTTGTTGCTCGTTTTGGACCGCGACGCGGCGCAATACCCGTGGGAACTGCTGGCGCAACGCACGCGCGGCGACAGCCCCGAATGCCTCGCGTTGCGGATGGGACTGCTTCGCCAGTTCGCGACCGGCGACTTCGACAAAGCCCCGCTCCTCTCGCGTGACCGCGCCGCGCTTGTCGTCGGCGTCACCGCGCGCGTCGAAACTACCGAAGGCGTCTTCCCCGAACTGCCCGAAGTCCGCCGGGAAGTCGCGGACATCGCCGGGATGATCAAAGGCGCGGGCTACCCCACCGTCACGCTCCTCGACGCGGACAACCGGAATGTCTTCTACGAATTGCTGACCACCGAATACCGCATCCTGCACCTCGCCGGGCACGGCGTTTACGACGCTTTCAACCCTGACCGGAGCGGCATGGTGCTCGGCAAAGATGTGTTCGTCACAACGAAGGAACTGCGAAGCCTGAACACCGTCCCCGAACTGGCTTTCATTAACTGCTGTTACCTCGCGCAGATCGACAACGAGCGCCGGTTGACCAATGATCTGCCGCACCTGCTCGCCGCGAGCATCGCGCAGATTCTGATCGAGAAAGGCGTCAAGGCCGTGGTCGCCGCCGGTTGGGCAGTCGAAGACCATGCGGCGTCCGCCTTCGCCATGGAGTTTTACCAAAAGATGCTGGGCGGCACCTCGTTCGGCGAGTCTGTGCGGCACGCCCGCCAGAGCATCGAGAAGCGATTTCCGGGAACCAACACGTGGGGCGCTTACCAATGCTACGGCAATCCCGGCTTCGTGCTCGAGCAATTGGAGCAGGCGAAGGGCACGACGGTGGTGAAAAAGACCCGACCCTACTCGCGGCAGGATTATCGTGAATCACTGATGACGATTCAGGAGATGGCGCCCGGTTGCACGCCGAAGCGCCGCGTGGAACTCGCCGCACAATTGGAGGACTTAAAGAAATCGCTTCCGTCGCACTGGCACGATGGCGGCGTGCTCAACGAGTTCGGCCGCGCATGGGCGGCGCTCGGCGATTTTACCCAAGCCATTAAGCTCTATGGCGAGGCTGTCGCGCACGAGAAAGCCGAAGCCCCGTTTCGGGCCGTCGAACAGTTAGCGAATTTGCTCAGCCGGCAAGCAGACGCGCGGCGGCGCGACGACCACAAAGTTGCGTTGGCGGAAAATGGCGGGTCGAAGGGATTAGTGGATAGCGGGAAGCCGACTGATGATCCCAAAGAGTTGCTCGAATGGGCTTTGTTGCGCGGGGAGACGGCCGAGCGATTGTCGCTTCTCGGCAGCCACTATAAGCGTCTGGCTCTCGCGGCGCGAACCAAACTGGCCCGCGTCAAGAATTTAAAACTGGCGCGGCGGTATTACAAGGAGGCGGACGCCCTCAACGCCGGCCGCAATGCCCGCAACCACTACCAAATCTTAAATTGGATTGCGTGCGACTACCTGCTCGGGGAGGCCGACATGAAGAACAACAAGACGGTGCTCGCTCTCCTCAACGATTGTAAGAAATACGCGGCTGGGCGCGAGCGGCGCGAGTCGGAATTCTGGAACCGCGTCGCCGAGCCTGACGCCGATTTGCTCCTGCACCTGATCAACGGCAACCTCGCGACCGAGGAACACAAGCGAAGATTGATCCGGCAGTACAAAAAGGTCATCGGCCCCACTGCTCACCCGCTGCACATCTCCTCGATCACGGAACAGTGGGACTTCCTGATCGACATCCTTAGTTCGCAAAAGGGCAATGAGGAGACCGTGAAGGCTCTCGAAGAAATTCGCGACCAGATCAAAAAAATCAAACGGCGAAAGGACGATTAGCCTTGCGCCGCGACTCAACTAAAACTGGTCCCTTTAGCGCCAAACGACGCTCTGGCGGCCGTCAGCCGGTCCGGCACGGACCGGCGCGTCTCAAACTTTTTCAGGCGGGAGTTGGTCGAGCAATTTAGTCGTGTGCTCCGTAACGCTGGAAGGCGGGGCCAGTTCGGATGTTTCCGGGCGTTGCTGCCACGTGTTGACTGGGATGCTCTGTCGTGGCGGGAGCGCCGGCTGTTGCGCCGAAGACGGTGCGCCGACCTGCCCGTAAGGTGGGACATAGGCGGCGGGGACATGCGTCGTCGGCGCGCCCATGCCCCGCACGTTCGACTCAAACAGGAGCGCGTACAGCATTCGCAGGAAGCCGCCGACCGCGCATAGGACGCCGAATAGCGGGATCAGTTCCTCGGGGAAGCCGAGTCCCTCGACTAGCAGAAAGATCACGAAGGGAACCACCAGCGCCGTACTGAGCATCAGGAACAGGCCCTGCCGGACACCGCGCTGGCGCGGCGACAAAGCCGCGCCCGGCAGCGGCGGCGGCGCGGCGGGGAACGCCCCGCCCTGCGCCACGACCGCTGAAACCACGCTCAACGGTAAGCCGCACCGCGAACAGAAACGCACTTCACCGGGCGCTTGTTGCTGACCACATTGCGGGCAGTGCATCTTGTTTACACCTCCAAGAGCAGCGACAAGCGACGAGCCGCAAGACAAGTCTCCCTGTTTTTAACGGTCACTGGTTACTCGCCGCTGTAGTTCTCGTCACTGTAGTTTCGCCGTCATCGTGATCTCCGCTTTCAGGAGGCGAGAGATGGGGCAGCCGGCTTTGGCGTTGTTGGCGGCGGTGTCGAAGGCTTCCGGCGTCGCGTTGGGGACGCGAGCCGTCACGTCTAAGTGGCTGGCGGTGACGGTGAAGCCAGCGTCGGTCTTTTCCATCGTGATGGTCGCCGTCGTCTCGATGCTCTCGGCGGTCAGCCCAGTGTTTGCCAGTTGGCCGGAAAGCGCCATCGAGAAACAGCCCGCGTGCGCCGCCGCGATCAACTCTTCTGGATTGGTCCCCGCCCCTTCCTCGAAGCGAGTGCTAAACGAGTATTGCGTGTCGCTAAGAACTCCGCTGTCGGTCGAAATTCTTCCTTTGCCATCCTTGAGGCCGCCCTGCCAGACGGCCGATGCTTTACGTTTCATGCCTCTCTCCTCTTTGTGATCAAGTTGCTTGCAAAAAGTCTATTGAAAGTTTCCCCGTCAGACGCGGCCTCAAGCCGTCTCGCGCAGATCGCGTCCGGTCATTTCGGACGGCTGCTCTAGCCCAAGCAAGCCGAGCAGCGTCGGCGCGACATCTTCGAGCGCGCCGCCCTCGCGCAGACGCGCCCCCCGGTACGCTTCGTCCACGAGGTGGAAGGGGACCAAGTTCGTCGTGTGCGCGGTGTGCGGCTGCCCCGTCCGGGGATCGACCATCTGTTCGCAGTTGCCGTGATCGGCGGTGATCAGAGCGCGCCCGCGCCGCGTTCGGAGCGCCTTCGTGATCCACCCCAGACAGGTATCGACGTGCTGCACGGCCTCGATGGTTTTGGCGAGATTGCCGGTGTGGCCGACCATGTCGGGGTTGGCGAAGTTGATGATGAACACGTCGGTCTCGTCCTCGTCAATCGCCCGCAAGATTTTGTCCGTTACGAGGAAGGCCGACATTTCGGGCGCCAGGTCGTAAGTCGCGACCTTCGGCGAGGGGACCAACAGTCGCCGCTCGTGCGGGTATTCCTTCTCCGTGCCGCCGTTGAAGAAGTAAGTGACGTGCGCGTATTTCTCCGTCTCGGCCATGCGGTAGTTGCGGACGCCGACCGTGGCGAAAACGTCGGCGAGGATGTTGCGCGGCTGCGGCGGCGGAAAGGCGATGGGCAGAGGATATGTCTTGTCGTACTGCGCGAAACAAACAAAATCGATCTCCAGCCGCCGCCCGGTTTCGAAATCACTGAAACCGGGAACGGCGAGCGCGGCGGTGATCTGTCGGGCGCGGTCGGCGCGGAAGTTGAAGAAGATGATGGAGTCCTTGTCTTCAATCGTCGCGACCGGCTCGCCGGTCTCGCGCGTGACGACGACGGGTTCGAGGAATTCATCCGTGATGCCGTGCTCGTAAGAGCGTTTGATCGCCGCGACCGGATCGATGGCGCGCTCGCCTTCGGCATTGACGAGCAAGCGGTAAGCGCGCTCGGTGCGCTCCCAACGCCGGTCGCGATCCATCGCATAGTAGCGTCCGACGACCGAAGCGATGCGGCCACAACCGATCTCAGAGCACTTGACCTGCAACGCTTCGACGTAGCCGTAAGCCGACATCGGCGGCGTGTCGCGGCCGTCGAGAAAGGCGTGGAGATAGACTCTTTGCAGCCCGCGCTCTTTCGCCATCCGCAGCAGCGCGTAGAGATGCTCTTGCGACGAGTGAACCAATCCGTCCGAGAGCAGCCCCATGAAATGCAGCGCGCCGCCGCGCCGGAGCGCGTTGTCCATCGCGGTCGTCAGCGCCTCGTTCCGGGTCATCTCGCCGCTGTTCATCGCGTAGTTGATGTTTTCGACATCGGTGCGGACGATGCGCCCCGCGCCCATGCACAAATGTCCGACGTTCGAGTTGCCCATCACGCCCGCCGGCAGCCCGACGCACTCGCCCGAAGCCTGAATCAGCGTGTGCGGATATTTCTCGCGCAACTCGTCGTAAAACGGCATCGACGCTAACTCCACCGCGTTGCCCTCGCGCTCCGGGCTATAGCCGAAGCCATCCAGAATAATCAGCGCCGTCGGCCCCTGTTTCTCAATCAAAGTTGCTCTCTCCCAATGTGATTTTCGCAACGGATAACACAGGGCAAAATAGATGGCGAAAACCCAATCTCAAATTTCAAATCTGAGATTTCAAATCTGAATCAAAACTTGTGAGATAAGAACAATGAAGAATCATTAACCACGAAACGACACGAAACAAAACACACGAACTGTTCGTGAATTTTCGTGTGTTTTGGTGTGGTTTCATGGAGCGGCTTTTTCCGCCGGTGTTCTCATCTTGCGCGTTCCGATTGAGACTAAAATTTTTTACCCGTTGAGTCCTGTGAACAGTTTTTATCTTTTCTTCGCCGCCCGCGACTTCTTCGCTGTGTCTTTGGCCTTTGCCGGCTGCGATGCGCTCAGGTTCAGTTGGTAAAAAGCGCCGATGCCAGGATAGCGCGCGGAGTCGCGCAAATCCTCTTCGATGCGGAGCAGTTGGTTGTACTTACAGATGCGGTCGGAGCGCGAGAGCGAGCCGGTCTTAATCTGCCCGGCGTTGGTGGCAACGGCCAAGTCGGCGATGAAAGTGT
>JACCRA010000217.1 GCA_013813825.1 Pyrinomonadaceae bacterium
CCGGACGGCAGCGTGAAGCGAGAGCCGCATTGACGGCACGCCGCAGTAACGTCTCGCCTTCGTAGCGCAACAGTTGTTTCGATTCGCCCATGCGCGTCGAAGCGCCCGCCGCCAACACCACGATGCCGACGCGCGCTCTGCCGGCGGCCGAAGATGAAATCAACTGAGCCTGTCTCGCCTTTGTCTCCGGCTTCATGCGCGCTTCCCGGCTCATGCGCTGATCGCTTCGAGCGTTTGGACGCGAGGTTCAACGTCATCAACCGCACGCGCCCGCTGGTGTTCGCGCATGGGTTGCGGCGCGGTATGAATCGGCGCGTCGCGATTCTTCAGGAAACCGCCGTCATGGCCGGAGAGCACCGCGCGTATTTCGGCGACGATGCTGAGGGCGATCTCTTCCGGCGTCTCCGCGCCCAAATCAAGTCCGACGGGAGCGTGCAAGCGACGCAGGCTCGCCTCGCCCGGCGCAAAACCTTCGGCTGCCGCCGTGGCGATGATGTGCTCGGTACGACGCTTCGGGCCGAGCATCCCGATATAGCGCGCGGGAGACGGCAGCAGCGTTTTGAAAAGCTCCAAGTCGTGGAGATAGTTGTGCGTCATCACTAGCGCCACGGTGCGCGCGGTCAGCGGGACGAGCGCGGCCACCGTCTCCGGGCGGCACAGCACACAAGCGTCCGCGCGGGCGAAGCGTTCGCGGGAAGCAGCGCGCGCCTGCGTATCGACGACGGTCACATGCCAGCCGAGTTGTTGCGCGAACTCGACGACGGGCGCGGCGTCAGCGTTCGCACCGAAAACGATTAAGGGGACGGGCGGCTCGACGACTTCGACGAAAATTTCCACCCGGCCCGCCGCCAGTTCATAAGCCTTGACCGTTGATCCGTGTTCGCCCAGACACTCGCGCGCATCCCGCGTCACGGCGCGGGCGAGTTCTTCATGCGCGAACTCGATTACCGGCGGACTGGTCCCCGCCTGCAATAATAACAAGCGCGAACCAATCCTGATTTCCGCTCCACGGTCGGGCATCACCGATGGTTGCGGCGGTGTCGGATGGATGCCGAAGACGGTGGCAATCACGCCCGGCTGTTGTCGCGTAATGCATTCGGCGAGCAGCTTGAAATGGCCCGGCATCGGGTGGTTGTCGAGTGGCTCAACGAGCACTTGCACGATTCCGTTGCACCCCAGCCCCAAGCCCCACACGATGTCAACGTCGGCCCCCGTGTCGTAACGCACGACGATTGGCTCGCCTGTTTGCATCACGTGGCGGGCGTGCTCGAACACGTCGCGTTCCAGACAGCCGCCGCTCAAGTTGCCAGTCATTTGCCCGTCTTCCGTCATCAACATCCGCGCGCCGGGTCGCCTATACGCCGAGCCTTCGACGCAAACGACGGTCGCGAGCGCACTTCGCACACCGTCGCGCACGGCGCGGCTGTAGGCTTCAATGACGGCTCGCGCTTCTTTCATTCGTAAGCTCCTATCCGGTCAAGAGCAGTACCCAGAGCGATAGCGACGGCGTACCCGATCCCATCGCTTAGCGTGCGTGATCGGGCACGGCTGACCCCGTCGCTACCGCTCCGGGTACTGAATTATCCGCGTCGCCGTTTTCCCAGTCGCGCGAACAGCAAGCCGGCGGCAACGGCCAGCGCCGCGCCCGCGAGCACTTTCGGGACGGGGTCTGGAACGGGCGGCGGCAGGGCGACGACTCCACGCTCATCAGTCCGCGCGGGTTGCGGGATGTACCTGCCGTGCGCGGGCGGCGTGAACTCGCGCGCGAACTTTTCCAACTGGCCGGCGGCGTGATCGCTGATCGGCAGGCCGTGGCCGGCGGCGATCACGTTCGGGCGCAAGTCGGCGAGACGGTTGATCGAATCACGCGCCGCGCCCCAATCAGTCGTGAACGGAGCGGGCGGTTGACGCAACTCGCGTTTGAGCGTCGTGAGCGTGACGAGCGATTCCTGATTGACTGTCGCCAGCGCGTCGGCGGCAATCAACACGCGGTCGCGTTCGCGGAAGAGCGAGACGTGTCCGGCGGTGTGCCCCGGCGTGTGCAGATACCGCCACTCGGATAAACCCGGAAGGCTGCCGTCAACTGGTAACGCTTGCACACGGCTGCCGAAGTTATAACCGCTGTGCGGAAACAGGCGCGACATCTGCGCCAGCGCCCCGCCCACGGTCGGGTCTTGCGGCGGATAGTCGGATTTGCCCGTCAGGTATGGCAACTCCAATTGGTGCGCGTAGATGGGCACGTCCCACGCCGTCGCCAGCGCCAGAGCATTGCCCGCGTGATCGAAATGCCCGTGCGTCAAGATGATCGCTGAGGGACGCGCGCCCTGACCGAATCTCGCCACCGCCGCCGCGCGCACGCGCCACGCTTGCATGGGCAATCCCGTATCCACCAGCACCCACGAATCATCTTCCGCTTCGACAACATAGAGATTGACGAACACGGTCGTCATGTACCCGACGCCGGGCGCGACCGGTTGTAACGAGTTGCTCGGAGCTTGCCGTGCGATGGTATTTGAGTTTTGCATGATTGTTATTTCCCTTTAACATTTCAACCGAAAAAATTTCCAGAGCCACTGCTCATCGTGAGCAGGTCAAACGCGAAAGCCTCGTCGAAGCGGCTAAGTGTCAACTTCTTCTTTCTTCGGGAACCCGTGCTGCACTCTTCCTTCGTTGGCGTCGTACTTCTTCGATGTTTTGTACAACTCGAAGCGCCCGTCGGCGGCGAGCGGCGCGCAGCGGGTGCGTAAGGCTTGCATCTCCGCCGCCGTCATCGGCTGGAATCCGCGCGCGATGTTAATGTTTTGTTGCAGGATGCCGAGCGTCGGCATTCCGCTGACAAGCGTCGCGATGGGCAAGCTCATCGCGTAGCGCAACGCTTCCGTGACGGTTATGGCGTTGGCCTTCAAGGCCTCGCCTCCGCCGCCCAAACTCTTCATCCCGATGGCGGCGATGCCGCGCTTTTGCAACTCCGGCAAGACGCGCTGCTCGAAACTGCGGAAGGCCGCGTCGAACGGGTTGACCGGAAGTTGGCAGGTGTCGAACGGGTAGTTTTTGGCGAGCATCGCAAGGTGAATCGAAGGGTCTTTGTGTCCGGTGAAGCCGACGAAGCGCACCTTGCCGGCGCGCTTCGCCTCCGTGATGGCCTCGATGACGCCGCCCGGCGCGAAGTGTCTTTCCGGGTCGTTGTCGTACACGCACTCATGCACTTGCCATAAATCGATGTGATCGGTCTGGAGGCGTCGCAAGCTGTCTTCGAGTTGTTTCATCGCGGTCTGTTTGTCGCGCCCGTGCGTGCAGACCTTCGTCATCAGGAACACTTTGTCGCGCCGGCCCGCGGCGAGCGCCTTGCCCATGTATTCTTCGCTCTTGCCCTCGTTGTACTCCCAAGCGTTGTCCATGAAGTTGATCCCGGCATCAATCGCCTCATGCACGATGCGGATCGCTTCCTGTTCGTTCTTGTACTTG
>JACCRA010000227.1 GCA_013813825.1 Pyrinomonadaceae bacterium
GCAGGCGAGGAACTGGCCGAAGCGGCCGAACTTGATGACCATCCCCGCGCCGCACTTCTCGCAAATCTCATCGGTCGGGATCGCCTGCTGCTTCGCCGCCTTCATCTCGGCCTCGGCGGTCTCCAAATCTTTCGCGAACTTGTCGTAAAACTCGCGTAGCGCCGAAGTCCACTTCAGTTTCCCTTCCTCGATCTCGTCAAGCTCTTCTTCCATCCGCGCCGTGTAGGATTCGTTGAAGAGATCGTTAAAGCTGGCGACTAAGAGATCGTTGACCGTCGTGCCGAGCGCCGTCGAGTGAAAGCGCCCTTCGACTTTCTCGACGTACTCGCGATCCAAGATCGTCGTCATGATGGCGGCGTAAGTCGAAGGCCGGCCGATTCCTTTTTCTTCGAGCGCCTTCACGAGCGTCGCTTCGGTGTAGCGCGGCGGCGGCTCGGTAAAGTGCTGTTCGGGCGTCACGGAGTTGAGTTTGAGCGCCTCGCCGCGTTCGACGAGCGGCAGCTTGCGCGCGACCTCCGCGTCGTCCTCGTCTGTCTTCTCATCGCGTCCTTCTTCATAGACGCGCAGAAAGCCGTCGAACTTCTGCACCGAGCCGGTCGCGCGAAACACGAAGCGCCCGGCCTCGATGTCAATCGTCGTCTGATCGAAGATCGCCGCCATCATTTGCGACGCGACGAACCGCTGCCAGATCAGGCGATACAGCTTCAACTCTTCATTGTTAAGATAACCTTCAAGTGATTCCGGCGTCCGCCTCACGTCGGTCGGTCGGATGGCTTCGTGCGCGTCCTGCGCGCCCTTCTTCGAGCGGTAATGCACCGCCTTCTCCGGCAAGTATTGCGGGCCGTACTGCTGGCCGATGAAGTCGCGCACCTCGCCGAGCGCCGTGTCGGAAACGCGCGTCGAATCGGTTCGCATGTAAGTGATCAAGCCAACCGCACCTTCCGCTCCGAGTTCGATGCCCTCATAGAGTTTCTGCGCCAGCATCATCGTCTTCTTAACCGCGTAGCCGAGCTTTCTGGAAGCCTCCTGTTGCAGCTTCGACGTGATGAACGACGGCACTGGATTCCGCTTCCGCTCTTTCGTCGTGACTTCCGCGACCTTGAAACTCTGCCCCTCCGCTTCGGCGACGATCTCGCTGGCCTGCTGTTCATTCGCGACCAGGATTTCGCTTTTCTTAACTTCCTGATCGAAGCCAGAGGTCTTTACCGTCTGCTCGCCGATCTTCCACAAACGCGCCTCAAAGGCGGGCGGCAACTTCGACGTCAAGTTGGCCGCGACGGTCCAATACTCCGTCTTCACAAACTTTTCGATCTCGCGCTCACGCTCAACCACCATCCGCAAGGCCACCGACTGCACGCGCCCGGCACTCAAACGTCCGCCGATGGTTTTGCACAACAGCGGCGAGACCTTGTAACCAACCAATCGATCCAGCACGCGCCGGGCTTGCTGTGCATCGACGAGATGCACATCGATCTGCTTCGGCTCGTTAAAAGCCTCCTGCACGGCGCGCTTCGTGATCTCATTAAACATCACGCGGAAGGCCGGCTTCTTCGGGCGCTTCGGCACGATCTCTTCGGCGAGGTGCTGGCAGATCGCTTCGCCTTCGCGATCAGGGTCGGCGGCCAGATAAATAGCGTCGGCTTCCTTCGCAGCCTTCTTTAACTCGGCGACGGTCTTCTTGTTATTGCGCTTCTTCGTATCCGGGATCACTTCATACGTTGTCGCGAAATCATGTTCCACATCGACGCCCAAGCCCTTCGACGGCAAATCCTTGATGTGGCCGAGCGAGGCCATCACGCGGTAGTCCGCGCCGAGGTATTTGCCAATCGTCTTCGCCTTCGCCGGCGACTCGACCACTACTAGATTCTTTGCCATTTTAACGACAGTGACAGGCGACGGGTGACAAGTGGCGGGTAAAAAAAACCGCCCTTCATTACCGTTCACCGGCCATTGATTGCTCCTTATCGATTATCACTTAGATGCGCGCGTGCCCCGTCCGGCTTGCCGCCAGCCTGACCGCCGCCGAGAACAAAGCACACACAACCCGACTGCTCGCCAGTTCAAGTCGTCGTCCGGCGTCGGAGCAGTGCCCGAGTATTGAAAATAGCACTAAGGAGGACTCTGAAGTCAAACGGGTTAGAGTGAGAGCACGCCTTTCTTCTGAAAGAAGAAACTTTTTTGAGAGGGGAACGCAACCGACGCGCGGACGACTTTACTCTGTCAGAACCACCCCGCCGGCCTTAAGGAAAGACGAGCGTAACCAGCGTGATCGCGACAGCGGTGAAGAGCGCCCGCCGGTGAATGCGTCGCGACTGCCGGCGGAGTTGCTCGCTCAGTTCATCGTCGTCAATGCGCTCTTCGCCCGTGTCCAGATTGCGCGTCCCGCGCGCGGCCAGCGCGATTCAGGTCTTCTCCCGCGCCTGCAACAGTCCCAGCCCGGCGATCCAGACGGGAAGGAAAACGACGAGGCGCGTCCAGCGCGGTGCGTCGTACACCACCAGCACGAAAGCCGCCGCCACGCCGATGGTCAGCGCCACAATGCCGAGCAGACGCCGCTTGCGCTGCTCGCGGGGACCAATATTGCAGACTTCGGAAGTCATTGAGGTCTCGATCACCGCTGCTCATCGCGGAGTGTTGCCAGCGGTTGTCCGGCCGTCACACGGTCGCCGACGCGCGCGTTGATGGCGCTCACCGTCCCGGCGGAGGGAGTTGCAGCCATCACCAACCGCTCCGACGGTGACGGCGTGGTAGCGACAGAGTTTGGGAATTGTTGCGGCTGTTGCCGGGCGGCGACGAGGCCGGATTGCGCGTCCTGCGCTGACGCTTGCGCCCGCCGCAATTGTTGCTGCGCTCGTTCGTACTGCGCCCGTGCGCCGTCCAATTGAGCTTGCGGCACGTCGCCGGAAGCGGCGAGCGGCGTCAGACGCTGCACTTCCACTTCAGTTCGCACGACTTCAGTTCTGGCGGCCTCAATTCCTTCCTGTGCCGTCGCGATGCCTCTGCGTGCCCGCGCCTGCGGGTCTTCCGTCGGCCCCGGTGGCGGCACGCCACCGGGCGTCTCCGTGCGGACGGCGATCTCGACCACCGGCGCGCCGGCGCTCACAGTCATCCCCTCTCGCACAAAGACCCGCCGCACCTCTCCCGCCGCCGGCGCATTGACGATCACGATGCCGCGCGCGACGTCCGTCTCGTTGTCATCTCCCGAAGACTGACAGGCCGCGAACACAACGAGCGCGCCTGTCAATAGCAGCAGGGGACCAGTTCGCAATACGGCCCAGCGCGGCGGACAAATCTCTACTTTTGCCAGAGGTCTATTATTCATTCGGTCTTGCTGCTTCCGCCGCCGCACTGCTCGAACCTGCTCCCGGTGTTCCCAAGATTGTGTTGGCGGCGTCCGCGCTGTTAGCGGCGGCGGGCCGCAGTTCAAGTTCGCGCGTGGGCGTGTCCGTTCGCAACGCGACGTTGTTGGCGTCGAGCGTATTGCCGATGGCGCGTTGGAATTCGGCGATGGCTTTGTTGAGATCGGTCTGCGCCTGCAATTCACGACCGCGCGCCGCCAGCAGTTCGTTCTGCCTTTGCAGCACTAAAAAGACGGTGGTCGTGCCGGCCCGGAATTGCCGTTGCTCGCTCTCGGACTGCTGCTCGGCGGAGGAGCGCGTGGCGGCGGCGGAAGCGAGGCGCGCTTCGGCCGAGCGCAAGGCCTGCGTGGCATTTCGCACGTCGGCCTCGATCACTTGTTCGGCCTGCGCGCGCTGGTTCTGGATGCGCCGGCCTTCGACGAGCGAGCGGCCGAGATTCGCCTGCGCGGTGCGATTCCGCAGAGGGAGTTCGACGCGCACGCCGACGCGGTACGTCGGATAGTCCTGACCGATCAGGTTCGACAGCGATTGTGGATAACCGCCGATTAGGTTCGGCGACACCGCGCCGCCGGTCGTGGTGGCGGGCAGCGGCGGCAGTCCCGCAATCGTGGAGAGTTCGTTGACGCGCGCACGCAAAGCCGCGTTGCCGCTCAAGACTGACCCTGTGCCGGTGTTGGCGGCCTGCGTCGGCGCGCCGGAGAGTCCGACGGAGGTGTATGTCCCGACGAGATCGAGTTGCGGCTTCGACTGGTCGCGGAAAAATCTGGTGTCGAGTTGGTTGATCTCGGCGGTGGTTTGCAGTTGCGCCAGTTCCGGGCGATTGCTGATCGCGGACGCCACCGCCTGTTCGAGCGGCACGCGCGGCGCTTCGAGATCGACGGGCGTGATCGGCGTCAGCGGGCGCGACCACAATGCGGACGCGCGATCCGGCAGCACCAACGTCTTTAATACATTTTCCGCGCGCGTCACCGCTTCCTGCGCGGTATAGACGCTCTGCTCGAACGTCGTGACCTGCGTGTTGGCGGCGACGATCTCGATGGGAGCCAGCACGCCTCGTTCGACGAGTCGTTGGTTACTTTCGAGTTGGACGCGCGCCTGTTTGACGGCGTCGATCTGAACTTGCAAATTGCGGAGCGCGAAGGCCAAGTCCCAGTAAGCCTGCTGCACCTGCGCGATCACTTCGATGGCGCGCTGGCGGAATTGCGCGTCGGTTAAGCTGAGGTTCTTTTTAGCGATCTCGATGGTGCGGCGATTGTTGTCGAAGCGCCGGCCGCGCAAGAGCGGCTGCGTGTAGGTGAAGTTGAAGGCCGTCGGGAATTGCGGATTGAGCGTGACGTTCTGGTTGTTCGTCGTCAGGCGCGTCGAAGAAAAATCGAGTTGGTACGAGCCGCCGGCGTAGGGCGAGAAGCCGCCGAAGCGCATCGCGCCGGTCGCGTCCGTCTGCATGACCGAGCCGTTTTGCGCGCCGCCGAGGGTCGAACTGGTCGGCGTGACGCGGCTCTCGTAATAACTCTCCGTCGAAAAGATCGGATCGTAGATGCCGCGCGCCGCCTGCAAATTATACTCGGCGATCTGCACGTCGATCCGCGAGCCGTCGATGTCGTTGTTATCTTTCAGCGCCAGCGCGATGGCTTCGTTGAGCGTCAGCGGAACCTGATCGGCCATGTCCACGCCGACGCGCTCGGCGCTCGGCAGCGGTCGTTGCGTGGCTTCAAAGTTTGGCGCGATGGGCGGCGGCTCCGTCGGCAATTCGGCGGGGGCGATGCCGCTCGAAGCGCCGACGCCCGAGCCGGGCACGACAGTTCCCGGCGTGCCGGCGGTTGCCGGCCCGGCGCTGCCGGGAGTTGTCGCCCCTTCCGCTTGCGGCGGAGTTGTGCCGGCGGGCGTGCTTGTTTGCGGCTGCCCCGGCGCGGTCTGTTGCGAGGGCGGCTGCACTTGCGGCGAGATCGGGCGCGGCCCCTGCGTGTTGGGAGTTGTCTGCTGGCGTTCCTGCTCCACGCCCGTTTGCGGCTGCGTGCTCTGCTGCGCTTCGTTGTCGGGGCGCACCGGAGCGGACGAGGAGTTAGGGGGCAACTGCGTGGTCGGCGGCGGCAACGCGCCGGGCCGTCGCTGTTGTCCCTGTGTGGACGAGCCGGCGGGAGGCGATTGCTGTGTCGTTGAAGACGGCGGCTGTTGCCGTGTTTGATTCTGCGCCACGGTGGTGGTCGCGACGGACGCCGACAAGAGCGCCACCGCGACGAGCATCGAGCAGACGGCGCGCGGAATTATCGTTTGCAATGCGCGCTTAATCGCCTGAAGTGTGATCGACATATCTATCCTTCATGGTTGCGCTGGAGGGGGCTGGCCGGGCAACTTTCGTTTTGCGAGAGAAGATGCCGGCGACACCGGCGTAAGCCTCGGAGAGACGACGCCCCGCGCCGCCTTTGAAGTTATTGAAGCCCGCGCCGGCCCAAGCCCATACGCGCGAGTCCTTCGCGTCCTCGAACAGCGAGTAAAAGACCGGCACGGCCAAAAGCGTCAGCAGCAAGCACATGGACTGTCCGCCGACCACCAGCACGCCGATAGAACGATTCGTGGCCGCGCCCGCGCCGCTGCCCACAATAAGCGGGATCATGCCCGCGACGAGCGCGATGGTCGTCATCAGGATCGGCCGCAGGCGGTCGCGATTGGCCTGCAAGATCGCGCTGTACCGTTCCATGCCGTGCGAGCGCAACTCGTTCGTGTGATCGATCTGCAAGATCGCGTTCTTCTTGACGATGCCGAACAAGAGCAAAATGCCGAGCGCGGAGAAGATGTTGAGACGTTGTCCGGCAATCAAGGTTGAGAGCAACGCGAACGGGATCGAGAGCGGCAACGTCAAGAGGATCGTCACCGGATGGATGAACGACTCGAACTGCGCCGCGAGAATCAGATACATGAAGACGAACGAGAGCAGGAACGCCAGCATGAACGATTGATTCGCGCGCTGTAATTCCTTCGACTGCCCCGTGACGCCCGTCAGATAGCCCGCCTCCATGTTCAACTCCCGCGCGTAACGCTGAACGGCAACGAGGCCGTCGGCCTCCGAGCCGTTCGGCGCGAAGCTCGCCGAGATCGTCACCTGCCGTTGCCGGTTCAGACGATCAATCGAAGCCGGACTCTCGCCCTCTTCGAGACGCACGACCTTCTCCAACCCGACCGTGCCGCCGGCTGACGACGCGACGGTGAAGTTGCTCAAATTCTCGCGCGTCCGCCGGAACTCTTCACCCGCGCGCACGACCACGTCGTATTGATCCGACCCGTCACTGAAAGTCGTGACGCGCGTTCCCGCAGCGAGCGTGTTCAAAGCCTGCGCTACGTCGCCAGCGCGCACTCCGAGGTCTGCCGCGCGCTGGCGGTCAATGAGGATGCGCACTTCCGGGCTGCTCAATTGGAGCGAGCGGTCGGCGTCGCGAAAGTTCTCATCCTTCTTGATGCGCTCGACCAGCTTGTTGGAATACTCATCGAGTTTCTGAATGTCGGGGCCGCTGATGAAGAAACCCAACGACGACCCGCCGCGCCCTTGGCCGAGACTCGCGCCGATGGAAGACCCGCCCGATGCGTTAATCACATACTCCTTCGGATACTTCCTTTTCCGGATCATGTCACGCGTCTGTTGGATCAACTCGGCCTGCGAAAACTCGCGCTCTTTCACCGGCGTGAGAGACACCTGCACCGAGCCTTGATTCGGCGAACCGCCGCCGCCGAAGCCGCCCGCGTTGACGAGCGTGTTCTGGACGCCGGGAATTTGCTCGCGCACGTCGCGCGCGACGCGCTCCAACACCGACTGCGTCGCCGGGAGGCTCGTGCCCTGCGGCGCGCGTAAATTTACTGAAAAGGCCGACTCGTCTTCGTCAGGCAAAAAGTTGTAACCGACATATTTGTAGAGCGGCCAGATCGAGGCGACGACGACCACGCAGAGCACGACGACGATCCAACGGTGAGCCATTGACCAACGGAGCATCCACATGTACGAGCGATCAATCGGACGATAAAAGCGTCCGCCCTTCGACGACGCATGTTCCTTCTGCGCGCCGTGCTCATCACGACGCATGTCAGGCGGCGTCTCTTCGCCGTCCGCGCCGTCGCCCACGCCACCCGCTCCGGCTGGCGGTAAACCTTCGGGCGTGATGGATTCTTTCGGCGGTTTGATCCAGCGCGCCGCGAGCATCGGCGTGAGCGTGAACGAGACGATGAGCGAGACGGCAATCGCGGCGGCGGCGGTCAGGCCGAACGAAGACATGAAGCGCCCGACGATGCCGGTCATGAAACCGACGGGGATAAAGACGGCGAGCAACGAGAGCGTCGTCGCCATCACGGCGAGGCCGATTTCGCGCGTGCCTTCGACCGCCGCCTGAAATGGATGCATTCCCTTCTCTTCAACGAAGCGGTAAATGTTCTCTAACACCACAATCGCATCGTCGATCACGATGCCGACCATCAAGGTCAGCGCCAACATCGTCATCTGATTGAGCGAGTAGCCGAGCGCCGCGATGATGGCGAAGGAGGCGATGATCGAAGTTGGGATGGCGAGCGCGGCGATGATCGTCGAGCGGAAATTCCACAAAAAGAGAAAGACGATCAAAGCCGCGAGCAGGCCGCCGACGATCAAGTGCTCTTCGATGGCGTGCAGAGAGGTCTCGATAAACTCCGACTGATCGCGCGTGACGACGACCTTGAGGTCTGTCGGCAGGAGCGGCTGAATCTCCGCCATGCGCTGCTTCACGCCTGAGATAACGGCGACGGTGTTCGCGCCCGACTGTTTGCGGATGCCGAGCGACACGGACGGCACGCCGTTTAGAGACGCCGCCGATTGCGGGTCAACGCCGCTGTCTTCGACGCGCCCGATGTCGCTGATCTTGACTGCGTACCCGTTCCGCGTCGCGACGACAATGTCGTTGAAATCTTCGACCCGCGTAATCTTCGAGAGAGTCCTGAGCGTCACCGTGCGTGCGCCTTCGTCGAGTCGTCCGCCGGGCAGTTCGAGGTTCTGCGCCCGCAAAGCGTTCGAGACTTCCGTGACCGACAAATTGTAAGCGCGCAGGCGATCCGGTTCGATGTAAATTTTGATCTCGCGCAGGCGTCCGCCGAAGACGATGACTTCGCCGACGCCGTCCGCCGATTCGATGCGCTCCTGAATCTGCTTCTGCACGATGTCTGTGAGTTCGACCGACGAGCGCGGCGCGCTGATCGCATAGACGAGGACGGGCTGCGAGTCGGGGTCGGACTTGCGGACGATGGGCGGGTCGGCGGTCTCCGGCAGACGGTTGATGATAGTGCTGACCTTGTCGCGCACTTCCTGCGTCGCGAGGTCCGGGTCTTTCTCCAGGTTGAAATTGATCGTGACGTTCGAGCGACCCTGCGCGGAACTGGAGCGCATCTCGTCAATGCCGGGGACAGTGTTGACCGCGCCTTCGATGATGTCCGTGATCTCGGTCTCGATCTCCTGCGGAGCCGCGCCCGTGTTCGTCGTCGAGATCGAGACGGTCGGGATGTCGATCTTCGGAAAGCGATCAACGCCAAGCGTGAAGAAAGAGAAACCGCCGATGACCGTCAACAGCAGAATAATGACGGTCGCAAAGACGGGCCGCCGCACGCAAATCTCAGCTAACTTCTGCATAACTCTCCTAGCTCTCAGCCATCAGCTTTCAGTCAGCCTCAGAATTTTAAGCTGATGGCTGATGGCTGAACGCTTCATTGACGCACCCGCGCGCCTTCAAAAAGTTGTGGCAGGTTGTTGGTCGCTACGGTCTCGTCCGCTTGGATGCCGGAGATGATTTGCACCATGTCGCCCTCTTCCGTGCCGATCTGCACGACGCGCAATTTTGCGATGTCGCCTTGAATCACGAAGGCGCGGTACGACTGCGTGTTTTGATCCGAGAGGATAGCGGAGCGCGGCACGAAGACGGCCTTGTTTCCGCCCGGCCGCGTGATCCGCGCGGTGGCGAACATGCCGGACCGGAGCGCGTTGTCGCCGTTCTCGACGGAGACTTCGACAATCGCCGCGCGCGAAATCGGATCAATAGCCGGGTTGACCGCCGCGACGCGCCCCCCGAACTTCCGGTCGCGGTGCGCATCAACTTCCAGCGAGACGCCCATGCCGGATGTAATAAACGGCACTTCCGATTCCGGCACTTGTAATTGCAACTTGATCGGGTTGGTTCGCAACACGGTCGCCACGACGGACGCCGGCGTGACGTATTCGCCGGCGGCGATGGGGCGATTGCTGACGTAACCGGCATACGGCGCGCGGATCACCGCGTCGGCCACGGCCTTTTGCGCGATGGAAACTTGGGCGCGCGCCGACGCGACTTCCGCCTCGGCGGTCTGAATGGCTTGATTGCTCTGGCGCGCGGTGTTGCGCGCGGATTCGAGTTGCTGGCGCGTGCTATTGACCCGCGCTCTGGCTGTGTCGCGTTGCGTGCGGTATTGATCGTAAACACTGAGCGCCACATCGCCCGTCTCGACCAATTCGCGGTAACGCTTTTCGTTGGCCTCAGCCAAGCGCAACTCGGCCTGCGCCTGTTCCAAATTCGAGTTTGCCGCGCGCACTTCGGGAATCTGGCCGGCGTCGAAGCTGCCGCCGGGCCGCAAACCGAGACGCGCTTCCGCCTGCCTGACGCCGGCGATGGCCTGCTGCACGCCGGACTCCGCTTGTTGTAGACGCAGCCGCGCGTCCCGGTCGTTGAGACGCGCGAGCACGTCGCCCTGCCGCACGAACGCGCCGACATCAATGGGTGTCGCCACCACTTGCCCGGAGGCTTGCGAGGAGACGTCCGAAGTCTCGTCGGCCACTAAGCTGCCTGACGTCTGAATAAACGACGGCACTTCGCGCGCGACGGCCTTCTCGGTCGTGACAGCCACGGGCGGGGCTTCCGCCGCGGCAGCAGTTCCATCGCCCCCCGCCGCCCCTTCCTTCGCGTTCGCCTTTGATTCGGAGCGCCCGCAAGCCGCACCGAACAGTGAGACGGCAAGTAACAAGCCACAGAGTTGGGCGGCGCGAACTCTGCGAAAGACGAATGAAGAAGACATAAATATCCCTTTAACCTTTGTACCTGAAAACGCCCCGCGCCGCCGCACGGTTACATAAATCCCACGACTTGCCGGCAAAGTTCAATCGAAAACAAGCCTCAATCACTGCCACGATCTCAAATCTCAAATCTTTTAACTTCAGGTCATCCCACCGCGCGGCTACGGCCTGAGGTCTCAATCTCTCAACATTTAAGTTGATCGCTGACTATTACCGTAATAAATTTGCAATTAAATGTATTACAGTGTCGAGGACGTCACGGACGGGGAGGGCGGATGAATGGATGATTGGGGCGAAGAACGGGCGAGGAAGCTGCGCGAGTTTCTCAAACTCGACGCGGAGAGTCTATTAATCGCACCGGACGAAATGGCCGCATTAGAACTGCGGCCGGAAATGGCCGACGGCCTCGCTCATTTCAATATCGAATGGCATCTCATCCCGTCGGCCGAGGCCGTCCCGCTCGATGACTCGTATCTGTTGCGCCTCTACCCGACGGCCGCGCGAGATTTCGCGAAACCTCACGAGCACGGAGCGAGCCGCCGCGAAGCACTCATCACGGGACACCGGCGACATCAAGGGCGCGTCATCGGCGTGGAGACGACGAGGAAGCCGTGTTACCTGCCGGGCAACCGCCAGTTTTACGGCACGGCCTACGGCCACGACGCCTCTTCCGATCCGTTCGCGGCCTACATGGGACGCGCCGGGATGATGAACGGCACGCGCTACGCGCACAACTATCTCTCATTGCGCGAATTCATCCGCGTCGTGAATGAAGACTGGCGCGCCCGCTCGCTCCTGCCCGCCGGCTATCGCGTCACCATCTGTCCGCCCGCCGTCTTTAACCTCGTCGGAACCATCTTTCATCCAGAGTGGAGCGCGACGGAGACGCTCGAACTTGGCTTCTACCGCGACGAGCAAGGCAACGCGACATGCTACGCCGTCGGCGCGAACGCGCCGGGCGACTTCTCCTTCTTCAACGTGGTCGAGGGCGAAGCCGACTGGTCGCTGATGGGCTTTCGCCTCGCGCTCGTGCCGGAACACTGAATCAGACTTTAATTACACAACTTGAGGTCAAACCTTATCACGCCCGCGCGGCTTCACAATTTTCTGACGAAGCACTTGCCCGGTAGTTGCCGGATCAGTTCGCGCATTTCCAGCCCCAGCAGCGCGCTTGAAAGTTCGGGCACTGCCAGCTTGCTGGCCTCGGCGAGCGCGTCGATGTG
>JACCRA010000236.1 GCA_013813825.1 Pyrinomonadaceae bacterium
CACCTAACACGTCTATTCCCTCTCTCGAACCCCAACAACATGACGCTCGCGCTGACATTGCTCTTCGTCTTCAACTTCCACCGCCGCCTCTCGGATCGCAGCATCGCGCGGCTGTTCGCCCGTTGCACCCGGTAACGGGAAGCGCACTGCCGCGACCGACCTTTCATCCTCAAAACAGACGGGCGACTGGCTGCCACAAGCGGTCAGCCGCCCGTTGTTGCGCTCGCTCATCCTGAAGCTAAAGAAGCAAAATTCAAGCCGATTCAGCACTCGAACAACGGACAACGAACGACGAACGACCGACAGCTTTGAGGACGGGTTTACTTTTCAAAGGTCATCCTGCATCCTTGATTCTCGCCATGACCCGTTCGCTGTTGCTGTCCCTTTTTGATGAGACTGAGCGCCGCCCGCTCACCGTGTCGGAGTTGACCTCACAGGTGCGCGGCGCGTTAGAAAACCGTTTCGCCTCGGTGTGGGTTGAGGGCGAAATCTCCAACTTCAAGGCGCACGCCTCCGGCCACTGGTATTTCACGATCAAGGACGAGTCGTCGCAGTTGCGCGCCACCTGCTTTCGTGGCGTCAACGGGCGCATTCGCTTCCGCCCGTCGAACGGCTTGCAGGTGCGCGCGCGTGGACGCCTCACGGTCTATGAGCCGCGCGGTGATTACGAGTTGATCGTCGAAGGTTTGGACCCGGTGGGCGCGGGCGCGTTGCGCGTGGCCTTCGAGCAGTTGCGAGATCGTTTAGCGGCCGAAGGTTTGTTTGATGAAGCGTTGAAGCGCCCGCTGCCGCTGTTGCCGCGCCGGGTCGGCGTCGTGACCTCGCCTTCGGGCGCGGCGCTACGCGACATCCTGCACGTCATCTCGCGGCGGACGCGGACGGTGAACGTGTTGTTCGCGCCGGCGCGCGTGCAGGGCGAAGGCGCGGGGCGCGAGGTGGCGCAGGCCATCGAGTTACTGAACGCTTATCACCGGCGGGCGTTAATCGAAGGCACGGGCGGGACGATTGACGCGCTGATCGTCGGGCGCGGCGGCGGATCGAGCGAAGACTTGTGGGCGTTTAACGAGGAAGAGGTCGCGCGGGCGATTCGCGCCTCGGCGATCCCGGTCATTTCGGCCGTCGGGCACGAGACTGACTTTACTATCGCGGACTTCGCGGCGGACGTGCGCGCCGCGACGCCCTCGGCCGCCGCCGAACTGGTGGCCGCGCGCGAGGACGAAATCCGCGCCGTCGTTTTAACTCTGTCGCGCGATCTGGTGCGCGCCGTGCGCTATCGCATCGTCGAAGAACGCTCGCGCGTGCGGGAGGCAGCGATGTCTGAGGGCTTCGACCGCGTGCGCGCGCAATTGCGCGAAGCGTGGCAGGCGAACGACGATCTCGCACGCCGTTTGGAACGCGCCGTGTTGCGCACCGGCGAGCGAGCGCGGAGACGTTTGGACGCCGCCGCTTGCCGTCTATCGCCGGCGCGGACGGCGGCGCGTGCGGGCGCGGCGCGGGTCCGTCTGGCGGTGACGCGCGCGGCGTTGGAGACACAAGCGCGCGGGCAACTTGAAGATGCGCGAGCGCGGCTCGGTGTCGCCGCCGCCTCGCTTGACGCGCTCTCGCCGCTCGCGGTTTTGCGACGTGGCTACGCCCTCGCGGAAGATGCGGCGGGGAGCAGTCTGCGCTCGGCAAGCACGGTGCGAGTCGGTGAGAGCGTGCGTGTGCGTCTGGCCGAAGGCGCGTTGCGTTGTCGGGTCGAAGGGGTGGAGGGTGCGGAGTGATGTCCACGTTACGCGGTGAGAAGGGCGCATCGTCGCCACCACCCCGGCGCAGCCGCATCGTCGTCAACGTCGATGATCTGCCGCCACGGCAAGGCTCGCGCGGTGGGCGCATATCTTCGCGCCCGCCCGGCGCATCTCGCGGCGTGCGGCGTGTGGTACTTTTCATCGCGGCCGTCACTGCGGCGCTGTTCGTCTTTGCCCTCGTCGGTTTTTATTTCTGGTGGCAGAGCAACAAAAGCACGCCGGCCTACGCCCTAACGCTCGCCGTCGATGCGGCGGAGCGCGACGACCGACAGGCGTTCGACGCGCTCGTGGACATTGACTCCGTGACGCGCGGCATGGTGCCGCAAGTGATCGAAAAAGTGACTGGGCGCGGCAGCACGCTCAATCTGCCCGCGCCGGCGCGCCGTTTTATCGCGGCCAACGCAGCCGTCCTGTTGCCCGGCACACGCGACGCGCTCCGCGATGCCATCATGCAAGAGATCAAGGCCGCGTCCGTCAAAAGCGGCGCGGCTCAATACCCATTTTTGATCAAAGCCATCGCGCTGCCGCGACTCATCGAAACAACGATGCATGGCGCGGAGAGAGACGCCGGCGCGACCCTCGTTTTCAAAGTAGGCGACAATCCGATTGAGCTACAGATGCAACGCGCCGTCGGGCAATCCGCCGCGCCCAACTGGAAGATCGTCAGCGTCAAGAGCGACGAACTGGCCGCACGCATTGCCGGCGGCTTGGCGCGGAATCTGCCATCTTCAAGCCGCTGAACTTGTGGGCGTGACTTATAAGCGTTAAGCGGCTACGGCCGTAGCGAACAGATATTGTCATTCCGCGAGCACACTCGATGAAGAAATCTCAAACTCAAACGAAAAACTTTGAAACCTCGCTTGCGTCGCTGGAAAAGATCGTGCGCGAGTTGGAGCGCGGCGAGTTGCCGTTGGAGCGGAGTCTCGAGCTGTTCGAGCAGGGCGTGCTTTTGTCGCGCGAATGTCAGGAGCGGTTGGGCGAGGCCGAGCGGCGGATCGAAGTGTTATTGCGCGATAGCGAAGGCCGCCCCGTGATTCAGGGCGCGCTCGACGCCAAAGAGGATGATGACGATCTCACTTTCGGCGAGGCGGAGGATGATGAGAGCGTCTTCTAATCTCAGTCCCGCCGAAGTTTCGGACGCGGAGGCGCGCGAGTTTTTGTTGCACGCCCGCGCGCTCGTCGGCGAATGGCTCGGGCAATTGGTCCCGGCGGAGGATGTCGAGCCGCGCGAATTGCACGCCGCCATTCGTTGGAGCTTGCTGGCGGGCGGGAAGCGTCTGCGCCCGGCGCTGGTGCTGGCGTGCGGAGCGGCGTGCGGCGCGTGCGCGGAGGCGCTCGTCCGCACGGCGTGCGCGTTCGAGATGCTGCACACTTATTCGCTCGTCCACGATGATCTGCCGTCGATGGACAACGACGAGTTGCGGCGCGGACGCCCGACCTGCCACGTACGTTTCGGCGAAGCGACGGCGATCCTCGCCGGCGACGCCTTGCAATCGCTCGCGTTCCAGACTGTCGCGGAAGATGAAGGACTCGGCGCGGAAACGCGCGTCGCTGTGATTCGCGAACTGTCGCGCGCGGCCGGCACACCCGCCGGAATGGTGGCCGGCCAAATTTACGACTTGGCCGGCGAAGCCCGCCGGGGCGGCGTGACCGGCGTCGAACTCGATCTCATTCAC
>JACCRA010000238.1 GCA_013813825.1 Pyrinomonadaceae bacterium
ACTTTTCATCCGTCGTAAGCATGAACACTTCATCGCAGAATCCAATCGTGCAGGCCGTCGTGGCGGGGACGGCTCCGCAGGCCGCTAAGTTGGTGGCGGCGCGGGGACTGCTGCCGCTGGCGCAGGACGAGTTGTTCGAAGTGTTGGTCGTGTTGCGTGGCGACGCCGGGAGCGAGATCGCGCGGGCGGCGGAAGAGACGCTGGGGGCGCAAGAGCCGGAAGCGTTGCTCGGCGTCGCGTCGTTGGTCGGGGCGTCGCCGACGGTGTTGGATTACCTTGCGCGCCGGACGTCAGGCATCGGGCGCGATGTCCACGAGGCCGTCGCGCTCAACGTCGCGACTCCCGACGAGGCGATTGCGGCGCTCGCTGGCGCGACGACCGATGGCGCGCTGTTGGAACTGCTCACCGTCAACCAGCAGCGTTTGATCCGCGCGCCGCAAATTCTGGAAGCCGTGCTCGCCAACCCCGCGCGCACGATTGAGGCTGAGCGGCGCGCCGGTGAAGTTAAGCGCGAGTTTTTTGAGAAAGAGCGCGGGGCGCAGCAGATCGTCGAGGAAATGCGCGCGCGCGGGATGGCGGCGGCGGCCGAGTTTGTCGCCACGGCCGAGTCCATCGGGACGGACAGCGGCCTTACCCTCGACGACGCATGGTTGCTCGCGCAGCACGTCGAAGTCGAGGACGCCGACATTGACGATTCGTGGTTGCCGCTGGAACACCTCGCGGACTTTTACGCGGAATCCGAAGAGCAACGCGCCGCGAGCGTCGAGCAGATGCTGGCCGCGGCGGGCGACGAACTCGGCGACGCCGCGACCGAGCGCGTCGCCTTGATCCGCCGCGTCATGCTGATGAGCGTTAGAGATCGCGTCCGACTCGGCCTCAAAGGTGACCGCGAGGTGCGCGCGATCCTGATCCGAGACTCTAACAAGACCGTCGCCATCTCCGTGATCCACAACCCGCGCATCACCGAGCAGGAGGTCGAAGCCGTCGCCGCGATGCGAACCGTCGATAGCGAAGTACTACGACTGATTTCGATCAACCGCGCGTGGACGCGCACCTATCCCGTCATCCTCAACCTCGCGCGCAACCCGCGCGCGCCGCTCCCGGTCGCGATCTCGCTGCTTCCACGCATCCACACCAAAGACCTCCAAAGCATCGGCCAGAATCGCAACATCTCCGACGCCGTCCGCCGCCAAGCCCAACGACTCGTCGTCACCCGCAGCGGAAAGTGAAGGGGAGTAAGCAGTGAGCAGTAAAAGCACTTTGTCTTTTTACTGCCTACTGCTCACTGCTTACTGCTGACTCAGAAAATTTCCGAGCTTTTGCGGAGCATGGACCAGCCGACATCGGCGAAAGTGTGGAGCGCCGCGCCCCACCAGAGGCCGGCGAAGGTGGCGAGGAGGGCGGCGCGGCCAAAACCGTAAGCCAGCGCGTGATCGCGGATGACCTGCGCGGCGCGGAGCAGTTGGCCGTAGTCGGGCGCGTCGCTGGCGACGAATGTGGCACGGAGGTAAATGGCGGCGGCGGCCAGCAGCGTCAGCACGAGGGCGAAATAAACGACGCGGATCAGTGTGCCGAAGACGATGCCGTGCGACCAGCGCGAGCGATGACTGAAGATGATCTGATAGGGCAGCCAGAGAAAACGAAACGGCCCCCAGCGCGTGTACTGCCGCGAGTGGATGTCTAAATCAGGGCCGAACATCAAGCCGCCGAAGATCGTCGCGACTGTCATTAAGCACGCGAACTGCCAATTCGTTACGAGCCAAACGGCGGCAAAAGTCGGCACGGCCAGCGCCAACGTGATCAGGTCGTGAGTTTTTCCCGAAGGCATAAAAAAGTAGATGTCAGATGCTGGGTGGCAGATGTTAGTTTCGACTTCGGACAACACCTGCCATTTAGCATCTGACATCTGCTTGGACGTGTCAACACTCAGACATCTCGTTTGCCCGACGCGCACGGCGCGCGATACACTGGCGCCCGCCGGACAACTTCTTTCATGGGAAAACGCGGAAAAGCTCAAACATTTTTAGAATACTCGGCGGCGCGAGTTGTTCTCGGCGCGCTCGGCGTGCTGCCCCGACCCGCCGCCGCCGCCGCCGGGCGCGGAATGGGATGGCTTGCCTACGCGCTGGCCGGCGGCCTGCGCCGGACAGGCGAAGTTAATCTTAAGCTGGCCTTCCCCGAGATGAGTTTGGCGGAACGGGAACAGTTACTGCGCGGCTGCTTCCGCAGTTTGGGGCGGATGCTCGGAGAGTTCAGCCAGTTTCCCCGCGCCACGCCGGAGTCCTTGCGCGAGGTGGTGGAATACGACAGCGAAGACGTGAAGTTACTCGATGTCGCCAGAGAGCGCGGGCGCGGCGTGATTTTTTTGACTTCCCATTTGGGCGCGTGGGAAGTTCTGAGCTTCGCGCACTCGGCGATGTATGCGCCACTTAGCTTTCTCGTCCGGCCGATTGATAATCAGCGCGTCGAAGATTTAATCGAAGGCGTCCGCACGCGGTTCGGCAATCAGCCCATCGCCAAGAAAGCCGCCGCCCGCGCCGCTCTCAAACTTTTGCGCGAAGGCGGCACGCTCGGCATCCTTGCCGATCTGAACACGCAGCGGCAGGAAGGCGTCTTCGTCCCTTTCTTCGGCCACCTCGCCTGTACCACGTCGAGCGTCGCCGTCCTCGCCCTACGCACCGACGCCACCGTGATCCCGGCCTGCGCGGTGTGGGACGAGCCGAGCAGCAAATTCGTCTTTCGCGGCGGCCCAGTGCTCGAACTAATCCGCACCGGCGATCAAGCGCAGGACGTTCTGCTCAACACCGCGCAGTTTACCGCCGCCCTTGAGCGACAGATTCGTGCCTACCCGGACCAATGGTTGTGGATTCACAAACGCTGGCGCACGCGCCCCGAAGGAGAGCCGGATGTTTACGGCCGCCCGCTAAACGTGCCAAGCAGTTCGACAAACTTACCTAAGGCTACTAAAAGTGCCGCTTCTTAACATCACCACGCCTCGCCTGAGTAAAATAATTAACCAGACTAAATCTTATTATTACAGGAATTAAAACGCTTTGGCCATTTCTGTTGCAAAATTGTGTTGAAATGTTGCATTTTATGCTTGACAGTTCACAAACATTTGGTGTAATTTCCTACATGTCGCTTGAGCATATTCCCATTTTGATCGATTTCTTAACTGTTTTTTGAAACGGACTGCTGTTCTTGGTCATTGCGTAGAAGGTCCCCGGCTCTCAATAGCACTCATTTCTATCTCGCCGCACCAACGCAAAGCCAC
>JACCRA010000255.1 GCA_013813825.1 Pyrinomonadaceae bacterium
TTCCTGAGATGCGCCAGTGGGTAGCCCATAATAAAACGGTTCCGCAGTCGATCCTTGGCATCCTTGTCAGCGATCCTGACCCATCGGTACGTCATGCTGTCGCAATGAAGCGAAGTCTTGAACCTTCGCTTCGCGAGCGGCTAGCAAACGATCCAGATGAATCGGTGAGACTTGCCATTGCAATGAACCGAAAAACGCCCATAGATGTTTTGAAGAAGTTGGCGAACGATAAATGGGAAAGAGTTGCTGAAGTCGCCAGGGAGAGGATTAGCAGCAGTGTGTAATCAATAGCACCCACGCCTGATGCAGCACCAGCGACGCGAGACGAAAGCGCCAGCTCCCAGCGGGCAATGGTATTAAGTTAAGGAATCAGTGAAGCCGAATCGCAGTTTAGACATGTCGTAACTCGTTGACGCTACAGCGAGTCATTTTGACAAACAACGTTAACTTAATGCCATTGCCCTGAAGGGGTCGCATCTTAGGGTGCGACCCCTTCAGGGTCGGGACATGCTGATGATCGTAACCGTGGGCGCTGCCCACGGCTATTGAAGGTGTCCCCTTCAGGGACTTTTCCAATTGCTTTTAAGACATCGGACGCCAGCCTTCTAACTTACATCTTGAGGCGTTGCACGTTGGATGGGGCCCGCTCCAGTAGTCGCTGGAAGTCGGGCGTGTCGTTCGCCATCGCGTCCGTCGGCGGTCTGATTTCATAAATCGTGTCGGAGAAGCGGCGGAAGCGGAAGCGCGCGGCAGCCGCGATCAGTTCGTGCGTCTCCTTGCCGCGCCAACTATCGGTGAACCAGAGGCGCGTGTCCACATCGATAAAGACGCGCCGCCCCGCGCGCAAATAATCGTCGATCACTTCCGCGAGTCGCCCGTAAGGCCAGCCGCCGCCGGTGCCGATCACTTCCCACTCGCCCGCGCCGACGCCGCGCCAGAACGTCACCGAAACGGTCTGCCCGCCCGCGATCACGACCGCATCGCGCGGTAGCAACGCGAGGCGCGCGCGGTACTCTTTGGTCAAACCGTGGCTCTCAATCGTCGGCCACGCGAACGGATAAAAAATGCCGCCGATGACGAGCGCCATGCAGACGACGCCCGCCACACAGACGACGAAGCCGCGCCGCGCGTTGTCGCCGCGCCGCTTGGTTTCGTAACGCATGAAAAAATCCGCCGCCAGTGGGACGACACCCATCAGCCCGGTCAGCAAGTAGCGCCCGTTAATCACCGTGCTGTAATGCGAGATGAGCGACATGTTGGCGACGAAGCCGATGCCCGCCAGCGTCAGCAACGGCGTGAAGCCACGCGCCCGCCATTCGCGGTAGGCCGCGACCGGCAACGCGACGAGGGCGAGCGGGGCCGCGACGAAAAAGAAGAAAAAGAGCGGAACGAAATTACCAAACGAGACGGGATGAACCGCCTCTTCCATCCGCATCGACTCAACCCAGCCGTGCCACGCCGCGCGGTAGCCGCCCACGTCCGCGAAGTAGTAATAGCCGAAGGGACCAAGCGCGCAGACGAAGAAGAGCGCGCACGCCGCCGCCGTCAACAGCAGATCGCGCTGGTTCCACAATCGCCCGTACACCAACGGCCCCGCCACCAGCCACAAACCATAGAGCGCCGCCGTCTCGCGCACGTTAGTCCCTAAACCCAAGAGCGCCGCGCCGGCAAGCACCAGCCACGCGCGGTTTCGCCGCAAGCCCCGGACGTGCAGCAACAGCGCGACGGCCAGCCAGAGCAGCGACGGAATCTCCGTCATCGCCTGCCCGCTATAGACGATGAAGAACGGCGAGAGCATCAGGAGCAGCGCCGCCACGGTCGCCGTCCGCACCGCGCCGGTCAGTTCGCGCACCAGCGCCCAGCACGCCGCGACGGCCAGCGGACTCTGCGCGACGACGAGATATTTGAACAGCAGGTACGCCTGTTCCGGTGGCAGGCCGAAGAGGCGCTGCGCGAGGCGGAAGGCCAGATGATTCTGGAAGATGAAGAGCATCCGGCCGAAGAGCATCGAGGACGGCTCGCCGCGCAGGGCGAGGATCGCGTAATCGAGCGCGTCCCAATCGCCCGCGAACGGATCGACGAAGAAGAGCGCGAGCAGGAGCGCCACAGCCGCGACAGGCAGCCACCAGCGCCACGCTTGCCAGAATGATTCTTTTCGAGTGACGGATTGTGCCGCCGCGGTGCCGGCCAAGTCGGTGGCAGCGGCGGCAGCGAAGAAGGCGGGATCAGCGTTCCCCGTGTCCGTTCTTGCCGGCGGTCGGGGCGTCCTCTGGCGGAGTGAGTTTCTCAATCAGTTGCCGGTCGAAAGTGTTATCGGGTCGCTTGATCATCGTCAGGCGGTTGCCGCGCTCATTGTACACAACTTCGTCCATGATGTTGTAAATGAGCAGCACGCCGCGCCCCGAAGTCTTGAAGAGGTTGGTCGGATCGAGTGGGTCGGGGATGTCGTTGACTTGGAAGCCTTCGCCCTCGTCCTCGATGGTGAAGCGGGCTTCGCTGGCCGAGAGGTCGGCGGTGATGCGGACGATTTTCTGGTGGTCGAACTTATTGCCG
>JACCRA010000260.1 GCA_013813825.1 Pyrinomonadaceae bacterium
GGATTGTTCCCACATCAAGCGTGGCGTTAGTTTGTCATCACGTAAGTATCGGTTGAGTTGGTCGTGACTAAACTTGAGCGAGTGGTCAGCAAAGTTCGTCAGCGTGTAATTGATCTGGCTGCTCACCAGATACTGACAATAATCTAAGCGCGTGAGTCGGGGGTTAGAGCCATGCGCTAATTATTAGGATTTTTACCTCTTTGCGTAAGTCCTAATACATTCTCAATCCCCGAACGAGGTTTCGATGAAGCACCGACTATCTGGCTGGCTCTTGCTGTTCACGCTGAACGTTTCCCTGCCCGCGACGAATGGGCTGCGCGTGGCGGCGCAAACCACTGTGCTGGCGGCGAAGGAAACGACGCTGCCCATCACCGGCCTGAAGGGGCGCGTACTCGTCAGGCGCGACGAGCGCGGCATTCCGCATATCGAGGCCGCGATTGAAGACGATCTGTATTTCGCACAAGGTTACGTCACCGCGCAGGATCGTCTGTGGCAGATGGACTTGCTGCGCCGGACGGCGCGCGGAGAACTGTCCGAACTGTTCGGCCAACTGACGCTTGAAGACGACAAGCGACGGCGTACATACGGTTTCACGCGCGTCGCCGAAGCGTCGCTCGCGACCGTTTCGCCGCCGGCGCGTGCAGCGCTCGAAGCCTACGCGCGTGGCGTCAACGCTTACATCGATTCACTCGAAGGCAGCGGCGAGGGCCAAAAGCTGCCTGTTGAATTCACGCTGCTGCAATATCAGCCGCGCCCGTGGACGCCGCTTGATTCGCTCGTTCTCGGCAAGAATTTCGCTGAAGTGCTCTCAACCACATGGCCCGCCGATCTCATGCGCGCGCTGCTTGCCGATCTGCCAATTGAAAAGCGCCAGTTGCTGCTGCCATCAGCTTCACCGCTTGACGTGATCATCGTCGGTAGCGATCGCGCGACGCAAAAGAAAGCTGCGCGGTTCACGCCGGCGCTGCCCGCCAGCGAGGCCGCGCGCTCCGCCCTCTGGCGCGAGTTGGCCGCCATCACCGAATCAATCAATCGCACACGCGAATTGTTCGGCCACGCCGCGCCGGGACTCGACGCCAGTAACAACTGGGTGGTCAGCGGAGCGCGCACCGTCACCGGCAAACCGCTGCTCGCCAATGATCCGCATCTCACTCCTTCGGCTCCTTCGATCTGGCACATGGTGCATCTCGCCGCGCCTGGCCTACACGTCGCGGGCGTCACCGCGCCGGGATTGGCCGGCGTCATTATCGGCCACAACGAGCACATCGCGTGGGGCGTGACCAACCTCGGCCCCGATGTGCAGGACTTGTACCTCGAAAAATTTTCCGCTGACAACCGTACGTACCTGACGGCCGCCGGCCCGCGCGCCGCCGAAATTCGCCGTGAAGAGATTAAAGTACGAAAGAATCTGACTAATCCGGCGACGGAAGTCGTCGTCCATGAAGTGACCGTCACTCGCCACGGCCCTGTCATCCTCGAACGTGACGGCGCGCGTTACGCTCTGCGTTGGACGGCGCTTGATCCTTCAGGCAACGAGATGGAGGCGTTCTACAACCTTAACCGCGCAAGCGACTGGAAAGAGTTTCTGGCCGCGCTCAAAAATTACAAAGGCGCGACGCAGAACTTCGTCTATGCCGACACCGCCGGCCACATCGGCTACTACGGCGCGGGCGTCATCCCCATCCGCCGCAGCGGAGACGGGAGCGTGCCTTACGACGGCTCGACCGACGCCGGCGAATGGACGAGTTACATCCCCTTCGAGAAATTGCCACACGTTTATGATCCGCCTTCTGGAATGATCGTCACGGCCAACAGTCGCATCGTCGGCCGTGATTATCCGTATCACCTGACGCACCTCTGGGCCGCGCCCTTCCGCTCGCGGCGCATCCACGAACTGCTCCAAGCCACACCGAAGCACACGGCCGACAGCTTCCGCCGGATTCAAGGCGATACACATTCCATTGGCGGCCAGATGTTCGCGCGCGGCGTGGCTCAGGCCGCCGGCAAAATCGCGCCGCCCACCGGCGACGGCGAGCGGGCGCGACAGAGCAATCAGTTTAGCGACGCGCTCGCGCAGTTTGAGAAGTGGGATGGTCACTTGAACGCCGACTCTCCGGTTGGTCCCCTGCTTGCCGAAATGTTCAGCGCCTTTCGCCTGCGCGTCCTGACCCATGCCATTGGTCCTGAACGGACGCGGCAGTACAGTTGGGACGCGCAAGGGCTATGGATCGATCAACTTCTAACCGAGCGTCCCACCGCATGGCTGCCGAAGGAGTTTGATAGTTACGGCGAGTTGCTGCTCACCTGCTACCGGGACGCGCGCGAGGCGTTGACGAAAAGGCTTGGCGCGGACGAAGCGCAGTGGACATGGGGACGCTACACCCAAGCGCGTTTCCCGCACCCGCTAGCCGCTGTGCCTTTCGTCGGTGGGCAGTTCGTCGTCACGCCTTTCCCCCAAAACGGCGCGGGCGGGCGTCCCGGTGCGACCGTCAACGTCGGCTCCGGCGTTTCGATGCGGCTCATCGCCGATCCATCCGATTGGGATCAGACGCAGCAAGGCATCGCGCTCGGCGAGTCAGGCGATCCGAAAAGCGCGCACTGGAACGACCAACTCGCGGACTGGCGCGCGGTCACGCCGCGCCTCCTCCCATTTAGCAAAGCAGCCGTCAATGCCGCCGCTCGCCAGACACTGGTGCTCATGCCCGCGACGGCACGCTGAAGGGGCATTGAATTTAATTGATGGCAGAGTATCAGCAAGTCGCCGCCTTCAAGCATGAAAGTTTATGAGGACTAAGCACAGAGGTGAGCCGCGGTTCTCCGTCTCACAACTGGTCATGCAAGTGCAGGGCGAGACAGCGGCGGGGCCGTTCTATGGCATTGTCAGCAACCTGAGTTTAAGCGGCTCTTTCTTTCTGACCTACGCGCCCGTTAAATTCCATGAGATCGTGCGCGCGCAAATTCTGTTGCCGACCGAGCGTTGGCTATCGATCAAGGGCGAAGTGTTGCATCAGGTTGCGCGCGTCGGCTTCGGTGTCCGCTTTCTCAGCTTGAGTGCGGAAGAAAAAGCATTGCTGGAGTTGGTGCTCGAATATGCGCTGGGATTGAACGCTGAGGCGGAACTTTCGACGGGCGAGTTGTCCGCTCCCCCACAAGTCGCCGACGGTTCGCGGCCGGCCGAGCGGCGGCGACACTCGCGCGTGGAACCGCTCGACGCGACCGGCAACCGCGACCAACCGGCGACCACTCCTTCAGCTATCGAAAACATCAGCATGGGCGGTCTCTTCTTCCGCACCGCTGCCCTGCTCACCGTCAGCCAGATCATTTCGCTCCGCCTCCCCATCGGGAACGAGCCGCCCATCGTCGTGCGCGTCGAAGTCATGCACACACAACCCAACCGCGGCTTCGGCGCGCGCTTCCTCTGGCAAGGCGAAAACGATCTCAACCGCCGACTGCTGGCTCGCGAGATGACGCTACAGGCGAAACACATCAGTTAGAGAAGAGGGGTGAGAGGTAAGTAAACGCGAACTGTCTCAACTGTTATCCCGCATCTAACCTCTTATCATCTAGCTTCTAGCCTCTATCCTTCCAGTTGTCGCGGCAACGCCGGACGGCTTTCGTTTTGCGAAGTACGCCGTTGCTGTTCTCCTGTTTCGGCGAACATCTCTTTAATGGCGCCGATGCTCGATAACATGCTGGAAGTTTCGATGGGCATGAAGACGACTTTCGAGTTGTTGCCGCGCGTCATCTCTTTGAGGCTTTCGATGTAGCGCATCGAGAGCAGGTACTGCGCCGTCACGCCCTGATCGCGCATCGCGGCGCTCATCCGGGAGATGGCTTCGGCTTCGGCTTCAGCACCACGCAAACGGGACTGCGCCGCGCCCTCGGCTTGCAAGATGGCCGACTCCTTCTCACCTTCGGAGCGGGTGACGGCGGCCTGCTTCTCGCCTTCGGCGCGCGTGATCGCCGCCTGCTTGTCGCCCTCGGCTTGGAGCACCAGCGCGCGGCGGTTGCGCTCGGCGGTCATCTGCTTCTCCATCGTCAGGCGCACGTCTTCCGGCGGAGTAATGTTCTTCACGTCCACGCGCGTCACCTTGAGGCCCCACTTGTCCGTCGCTTCATCGAGGATCAGACGCAGCTTGGCGTTGATCTGATCGCGCGACGAGAGCGTGTGATCCAAATCCATCTCGCCCATCACGGCGCGCATCCCCGTAATCGTCAACTGCACAATGCCGCCGACCAGATCGTTGATTTCATACACGGCTTTGACCGGATCGGTGATCTGCCAATAGACGACCGAATCGACGTGGATGGTCACGTTGTCGCGCGTGATGACGGGTTGCGGCGGAAGGTCGAGATACTGCTCGCGCAAGTCGATGGAAGTGACGCCGGGACGGCCGTTGGTCCAGTAAACAGCGCGCGGCTTATCGATGAACGGCACGATGACGTTCAGGCCGTTAGTCGCCAGCCGGTTGAAGCTGCCCAGCCGCTCGATCAGCAACACCGTCGCTTGCGGCACGATCTTAATCGTCTTCGCCGCCACGATCAGCGCAAAGACCGCGATGAACAAGAGGAAAAAGGGAAAGATAATCTCCATGTGAGCCTCCGATTTGAGAAGGGCGCGCGAACGCGCTCGCGTTTGCAAGACAATCAAAGATTACCATTGATCGCGTCAGGCAGTTGAAACAGAAATCACGGGCGGTTGCCAGCCGCCGAGCGCCGTCTCGACAATTCGCGCCGCTGCAAAGACGACTTCTTCTTCGTGCGCGCGGCCGATCACTTGGACGCCGATGGGCAATCCCTCGCGCGACCGACCAGCCGGCACGGTGACGACCGGGAGGCCGAAGACGTTAAAGGTCTGCGCGTAGCTGAATGCGCGAAAAGCGCCGATTCCTTGCTCGCCGATAAAAACCTTCCGCGCGCCGTGCGGAAACGCTGGCACTGCGCCGACGGGGGCGACGAGCAGCGGACGCCTTTTCATCCAACGATCAAGCTCGTCGCGCAAAACATCACGCTCCATCCAAGCGTCGAAGAAGTTTCCGAGCTGATCAACTGACGCCGCCTCCGGCCGTTCCAACAACACGCGCACCGACGGCCCGGCCTCGTCTTCGCGCTCACGATAGACCGCGCGGAGCATTCGCCGCACCGCGCCGGAAAAAAGCGCCAGCCATAAATCCGGCGCGCGATTGACTCCGGGCGGACGGGCTTCCTCGATTATGAAGCCGGCGTCCGCGAGCGCGCCCGCCGCCGCTTGCACCGCCAGCCGCGTCTCGCTTGTCACCGGCGTCACGCCGTCGTCAGCGTACCA
>JACCRA010000263.1 GCA_013813825.1 Pyrinomonadaceae bacterium
ACGGTCGGCTGTGTCGCACCGCTCGGATAAAGCGTGATGAAGCCGCTGCCGGCGCCCGCCTCGCTGTTGACGACCGTGGCGTTGCCGACCACGACCAGCGCACTCGACGGAATGCCGGTGCAAGCGACGCGCGCCGCTTCGGTGCGAGTCCCGCCGCCGGTGAGCGGCACACCGGGCGTGTCGCACGCCGACTGGCCGGGCCGCGTGTCGAGCAGGCGCACGGGGTTTGGTAGCGGATAGTACTGCAACCCCACACTTGGTTGAGGCGTCGGTGTCGGTGTCGGCGTCGGTGTCGGCGTTGGTTCCGCCCCCGAGGGACCCTGGATTTGAACGGACATTGGCGCTCCTGTCTTGAAGAAGCCGACTGTCGCATTCGTAGTCTGTGGCGGACGGTCTGAATCGAAACGGAAGTTATATAATGTACCCCACCGGATCGCATTCGCGTTCGGATTCTGGGCAAAGGTTTCCGAGTTCCAAGTTAGGGAATCGGAGGTCTGAGTGGGGGTCCAAGGAGTGCTGCTATACCCCGCACCTCCCACCGTTCCATCGTTGGCAAACGCAGGATGCTGAGGCGGCGCGTGAAATCCAAAGTTACTTATGCTAATTCCGGGCGGCAAAGGCACGCTGAACGATTGAATCGCGCGATCGAGGTTCTGGTTATAGACCGCGTATTCGTAGTGCCAGACTCCAGGGGATGGGTTAGTCACTTTGTAGCTGACATACGCCACACCATCGCCCCCAGGAGCCGGCTCAAGCGAATTGGTGGTCGATCCGGTCCAGGCAACGATAGCAGACTTCGTTTGCACGGTGGAGCCGACTGGCGAAAAGCTGAAACTGCTTGTGCCGCTGACATTGAACCGACGGTAGGAAGCATTGTTGTACATGTTGCATTGCCCGGGATGCGACTGGCACCAAGCATACTCATGTGGCGTGACATACTGGGCTTCGGCATAATAAGTCGCCCCGGGATTGAGCGTTGTGTTCAGGTCACTGGTTGCCACAAGAATCCGGTGCGATGTGCCGGTGTGCGTGTGGCCGGTGTGGTCTCTTGGAGACGTACCCGAATCTCCTCGCGGGTAAGCTCCGCTAAAGGGATTCACCCACGCGCGCGAGCCTAAGCCGCTTTGGCTCGCATTTAAATTGGCGGAGTAAGGATCCGAGCATCCTGTCCCGAGCCGAGTGCCAGTCCCAGAGGACTGGCAGCCAAAGCCGCAGATGTCTTGTTGCAAGGCCGTGAACGCATGTTTCAGCCAAGACTGACCGACTTGTTCAAAGCGTTCGTCGTTGGTCGCTCCACCGCTCATTCGATAGAGATTTTGCGGAATCACGGGATGGTCGTTGTTTGGCAATTGAAACCAGTTCAACTCCACGTCTCCAGCATTGCAAGAGTCGGTTGCCACTGCGAGGCCAACCTGAGATCCGCTGCTGCCAAATTGCTGTAAGGAAGGCAGAGAGCCGACGATGACGTCCGGCCCCGGCACCAGAGCTCCGAGGGGGGCTGGTAGTGCCACTGATTTGGCTTCACCGTTAACCACCTGCGTGATTTCGATTGAACGCATCGTTGCTGTAATAGAAATTTTCCCTACTACTGACCCGGCTTCCGCCGGACGCCCGAGTTTCGCGGCGAACTCTTCCGAAACCAGAAGTCTTCCCTCTTTGATACTGAGTAACTGCGTCTTGGCATCGTAATCGTAGAGATTTCCTTCAATATTGAAAAAGGTGAAACCGGTTTTGCCATCGCGCACGACAATATCGAATGGTTCAGTCCATCCCGTTTTTTCGATAACTAGTTGGTTGGAGGACGCACCCAACGCGGCGGGAAGAACTGCGGGGCTTTGCGGAATGAGCGCCATCGAACCGGGATCGGGCCCGCGTAAGTCCTTGTTAAAAACAAGAATCGTGAAGAACGAATTCGGCGCCACGGCGAAGCGCAACGAGTTCATTTGCGACGTGGAACCGATTCCATTCAGCCGGGGTAGATCGATATCCATCGTGATGCTTCCATCCGCCACCATCATCTTTTCAAGAGTCCCGGTCTCGCTTTCCGGGCTTGGCGGGGTATTCTGTTTGAAGAGGGCTATGGAATTGTCCGAACCGTTGCTAAAGAGCATGAGTAGCGGGAGCACAAGAGGGATCAGGATTGTCTTCAACATATCTTACATCTCCAGTTTTCGTGGGTTTTACGGCGAAGTGGTGAACTGTGAACGTAAGGTTTTCGCATAGGTTCGGGTGAAAAGTAAAGGATTTATGAGTTTTTGGGTGCTTGAATCAAAGTTAGGTTTAAAATGACTGTTGCTGCCGTTTTTGTGCGGAGTGAGGGAAGACGATGAAAAGCGGTTGTGTCAGCCGGGAAGTAAAAAAGCAGAGGTCGATTCAGCTCCCTGTTTTAAAGAATTCCCCGGTTCAGGAAAGCGGTATTCGCAAATCAAGAACCAGCCGCTGGCGGGCGGCGGCACTCGCCGTTCTTAATTTGCTGATGATCGCGCACA
>JACCRA010000270.1 GCA_013813825.1 Pyrinomonadaceae bacterium
GCCGGAGAGTCTCAGGACTCTCCGGCCATTCGTGTGAGCGGGTGAATTGATAGTCAATCTCACATCCGGTTGAGGCGGACGCTGCCGTTGACGCCGCTGATCGAGATGGGCGTGCCGCCGTGGCCGATGCGGGCGCGACGGCTGGAGCGGTTGGGCGGCTCTTCCGTCGTTACGTTTGGCGCGTTGACGGAGAAGCCGCCGTTGAGGCCATTAACATTCACATCGGCGTTCAGATTCTCGCCGAAGCGCACCTCGACGCTGCCATTGATGCCGCTCACGCGTACCCCCTCGCCACTTAATTCACCGACGCCGATTGTCACCGCGCCGTTGACGCCTGAGACGTGGACGGCATCCGTCGCCCGCGCGACTTCGACCCGGCCGTTGATGCCGCTGACGCGCACCGCGCCCGTGACTTCGCCGACTTGGACGCGGCCGTTGACGCCGCTCGTTGAAAGTTCGATTTGGCGCGGCACTTTGAGCGTTACGTGGTGGCGAACCTCGCCGCCGCTCAGCCAGCGCCAGAAGCGAAAGCCATCGTTGCTTTCAGCGTGGACGATGAGACCCGTGGGCGTCTGGCGGACAGTGAGCTTGCGGCTCTCCAAGTCAGCGCCGCCGCGCGCCGTCGTCTCCAAATGAACATCGGCGGTCTGCCCGTCAATTGTCAACACTTCGACTGGGCCGTTGATGCCGGAGACTTCGATTCGCGCGCCCGGCTCCAACTGAAAAGAGTCGTTAATTACCTGCTCGGTATCCGAGAGCGCAAGTTGGCTCTCGTTACCTGCTGTTGTCGCTCCTCCCGGCGCGCCTTGCGAATAGAACTGCCCGGCCACCCACGCCAATACTACTACCACGACGACTACCAATATCTTGAGTTTCATCGCTCCGCTCCCGCCTCTCACGTCTGAAAATTATTTGACGCCCAATTGATTTGCTTCCGCAGGTTTGTTCACGAGGGAGAACGAACAAACGATCTCGATTGTTCGGCTAACTTTCAGGGACAGTAAGCAACGAGCAATAAGCAGTTGACTTGCTTGGTGAGCATATTCGCGATCCATCCGCTCAGACGATGGGTTAGAAATCCGTCTCCCAAATCTCACGCAGGTTAATCTTGAAGCCCGTCATGACAGGATCGCCCGCCACCGTGTCGGGATCGTCTAATTGTTCGATGGAGCCGTCCGGCCGGTAAACATAAACTTGCCGGGAGCGTGGATCGAGCAGAATGCCGAGTTGCGCGCCGTTCGCGATGTACTCCTGCATCTTCTCCCGCAAGTCCGCGAGCCTGTCCGTTGCGGAGCGCAACTCGACTACAACATCGGGACACAGCGGCAGGAATTTTTCTTTTTCATTCTCGCTGAGCGCCGCCAGTCGCTCTTTCTTCACCCACGAAGCATCGGGCGCGCGCTTGGCTCCGTTCGGTAAGGTGAAGCCGGTTGACGAATCGAAGCTGATGCCGGTCTCGTCATGCTCTTCCCAGATGGCAACTTGCTTGGTCAGTTTAGCGTTACGTCTGCCGCTGCGTCCTCCGGTCGGGGGCATAATTATTAAGTCTCCCGCGGCGGTACGCTCAATGCGTAGGTCGTGGTTGAGTTGGCAAAACTCGAAGAACTGGTCGTCGGTCATCTCCAAGACGGGGCTGATGCGGACGAGCAAGGGCGAGACGCCGATGTTGTCTTCCATTACGGTTGCCATTTTCCCTCCAAGTAAAACGAATGAGTGATCTGTTACCCGTGAGAATAAAGAGATTGCCAAACCAAACCTTCTGAGGCTGAGACCGACGACGCGCCGAAGTGACCCGGAGATTATAAACCGCCCTTCTCCGCCGGTGGCAACTGAGCGGAACTACAGCCGGGCAGGACCGAAGCCAAATTCCAGCGCCGGCCATCGAACGCGCGGCGAATTACGATTCGAGCTGATTTTGTGATAACTTTGCCGGCGTCTCTCATCCAACAACTATTTCGAGCCTGATTCTGAGGAGCCAAATTTTATGAAGCGTTCTTTTTCGCTGCTCGGCTGCGCGTTATTGCTGCTGGCAATCGGCAACGCTGTCGCGCAGCCATCGAGCCGGCAACCGCTCACGATTGACGATCTTTTGAAAGTCCGCCGCGTCGGCGATCCGCACCTGTCGCCGGACGGAAAACTGATCGCTTACACGATCTCCGATCCGGACAAGGCGGCCAACCGCAGCCGGACGCAGATTTATCTGATCTCGGTTGACGGCGGCGAGCCGAAGCAATTGACCAACGGCCAGAGTTCCGCCAGCACGCCGCGTTGGTCTCCTGACGGGCAACGTATCGCCTTCGTCACCGGCGGGCAGCTCAACGTGATGGACGCGACGGGCGGCGGGGTGAAGAAGATCACCACCATCTCGACCAGCGCGGGCGATCCCGTCTGGTCGCCCGACGGCAAAATGATCGCGTTCGTCTCCGACATCTATCCTGATTGCGCGGACGACGCCTGCAATCAGAAGCGCGACGCCGCGATGGAAGAAGGCAAGGTCAAGGCGAAGACCATCGACCGCCTGCTCTATCGCCACTGGAACACTTGGAAGGACGGCAAGCGCACGCACGTCTTCGTCGTCTCCGCGGACGGCGGCACGGCGCGCGATCTCACTCCCGGCAACTACGACGCGCCGCCGTTCTCTCTGGGCGGTCCGCCCGATTACGCTTTCTCGCTTGACTCAAAAGAGTTGGCCTTCGCGCGCAACACCGAAAAGGTCGAAGCCAC
>JACCRA010000315.1 GCA_013813825.1 Pyrinomonadaceae bacterium
GTCTCAACCGGCGTGAAGCGGGCGACGGGCTGCTCCATCGTGGCGGAGACTTTGATCTCGTTTCGCTCCCAGCCTTCCACTTCAATCGAGCCGGTGTGATTGACCACTTCCAAGTTGACGTTCTGGCGTGGGCGAAAAGTTTTCGAGTATTTCGATTGGGCGAAGGTCTCGGCCGCGACGGCGAGAGAAAACACCGCGAGCAGGACCACGCCGGTAGTCAGCGAGCGCGCACCAGCGACCGTGCTGCGGCGGCAAACCTGCGGGACATGAGGACTCATCGGCGTCTGATCCATCAACTTGTAATCTTCTCTGACGAAAAATCGTCCGGCATTCGACCGCCTTTTTCCGGCACGATGACCATGCACCGGGCGGGCGACCAAGTCGCGAGGTCGGGAGAACTTTTACAACTCGGAAAACTCCTTGAGCAGTTCCATCTTATCTTGCACCGCCATGTTCAACGTCTCTTTCGAGATTTCATCGTGCGGAGACTGATCGAGCATCGTCAGGCAATCGTTGACGGTCTCATCAATGACGCTCAGATTACGGTCGAATGCCTCGCGCATCTCCGTGTTCCAGCGCCCCCGGCGTTGATCGACGCGCTGCTTCAAATACTCGATGGCAAGCAACTGATCAGGCTTCAACTGCTGTCGCACGTCGCCGGCGAAAACGGTAATAGGCTCTGGTGTCCGCGCGACGCTTGATGGCTCGTCGGTGCGCCGCAATTGCTGCACGCTGTAAGTCGTCGCGAGCGAAGTGCCGATGGCAATGGCGGCGACCGTGCCGGCCAATTGCGGCAAGGAAAGGGACCAGCGGCGATTCGTCCAGCGCGACCAGAAGCCTTCGCCACGTGTCGCGCTTGCCTCCTCCGCGCGCCCCGCCGCACGTTGCTGGGCTTCAAGTTCGCCTTCAATCGTATTGCGAATCCGCAGCCAGAGTGCCTGTTCGTTGGGCGGCGCGGCGTAGTAATCGCGACTCTCGTGGGCGGCGCCCACGATGGAGTAAATATCTTCGCGCACGCAGGCGCAACTCAGGCACTCGTCGAGATGCGTACTTAACAGCGCGCGGTCATCACCGGCCATCGTGCCGTCAAGAAAATCGCTCAATAGTTCGTGACACTTATCGCAGTTCATGACTTTCACCTAAATAAACGTGCGCCCGCGCGTGCTTTGGATTCCCGGTTGTCGTTCCGTGACCCGCCGCAGAAGAGAGGAGCGGCGCGCTGCTTTAATCTTCACCTGCCAGTCTTTTGGAGAGACTGTGCTCTTTTCAACTCATCGCCGGCGGCGGCTGATGGCCGCGATTCTCCAGCGACGTTGTTGGAAGCTATGGCGACTCATTCTGTTGCCTGAGGAGGATACGGAGTTTCATTCTGTTTCCTGAGCAGGGTGCGTAACTTCATGCGCGCCTTGTGCAACTGCGACTTCGATGTCCCCACCGAACACCCCAGCATCCGCGCGATCTCCTCGTGCTCGTGCCCCTCCACATCGTGCAGCACAAACACCGTCCGGTAGCCCGGCGGCAACTGCCCGATAGCACGGTCTAACGCGATCCTGTCCACCACCGGCATCTGATTCGGGTTCTGTGTCCCCGCAACGATTTGCACCGGCGTCTCCCCGTCATCCGTCGTCTGCTCCAACTTCACGCCCTTCTTTCTGAAGTGCATCAATACTTGATTGACCGTCAGGCGATGGAGCCAGGTGGTGAAAGCCGACTCGCCGCGAAATGAGCCGATCTTGCGAAACAGTTGGATGAAGGCTTCTTGGGCTAAGTCTTCCGCCTCGGCCACGTTCTGCGTCATCCGCAGGCAGAGCGAATAGACTCTCCGGTTGTGCCGCTCGTAGAGTTCTTCAAACGCCGCTAAATCCCCGCCCGCCGCTCGCTGCGCAAGCGCATGATCGGTCATGGGAACGGGCGCTTTCTCGGTCGCCGTTGCAGGCGTGGCTTCGACGGTTCGGAAGATGGGGTAAGTGATAGCGTTGATTGTCATAATGTCATAAATTAACGCAAGCCCGATGCCACACGACACTCCATTAAAGAGCCGACAATTTGAGGGGGCGCAGCAGCCTGAAGGTCGTCGCCGACCATATCAGGCATGATTGAACCCCAAAGCGTGTAGCAGGGAAAAGACTGTGGTTGAAAGGGATTTCCGGCGGGTGCTGGGATCCAAAAACTCGCGTGCTCAAAGCCGCCACACGCTGGCGCGTCCTTGATGCGTGCTTGAACAATTATGAGCCGCGCATCAAGGTCTTTCGTAAAAGGTGACTATTAGTTCGTCGGCGAGCGTGAGCGTGCGACGTGGGGTGAAATTCCGCAAATAATTTTGCGGCATAAAAGTGTCCGCGCCGTCAATTGAGAGGGGAACTTCCGTCACGATCCATTGCTCGATCTCCGGCTGGAAAGCTCTGAAGATTTGTTCGCCGCCGATGACGTAGAGATGACACGAAAGATACGGCGCAAGCGCGAGCACAAAACGCTTGTCTGGCAGGATGATGATATTACCCTCCGGCGCTTCCACCTCCGCCGATTTACTTAACACTATATTCAAACGTTCTTTAAGCGGCCTCTTCAGCGACAACCATGTGCCCCGCCCCATCACGCACGCATGGCCGATGGTCTGCTCCTTGAAAAATTTCAGGTCAGATGAATAGTGCCAGGGGATCGAACCATTCTTGC
>JACCRA010000057.1 GCA_013813825.1 Pyrinomonadaceae bacterium
GGCGTGTCGAGCATCAACGTCCGCGCCTCGCGCCCGACCCGGTTCAAAGCTCTCACATCGTTGTGATCCAGCCCGTCCATTAGCTCACGCAGCCGCGCGCCCAATCCTTCGCTCGCCAGCAGTAGCCGGTAAGCCTCGCTCGTCGTCGCGAACCCATCCACCGCCCGGACGCCTTGTTGCGTCAGCGCGCGGAACAGTTCGCCCAGACTGGAACACTTGCCGCCGACGAGCGCGACATCATCGGCCCCGACTTCAGAGAGATCGAGAACGAGCGGGATGGAAGCCTGCATCTGAAAGTTCCTCCGGTGGTGCGGTTAAAATGGCAGTTCACAGTAAACGATACAAGGGATAAAAATGGCAATAGCCGACTGAATACAGAAAATTTTGAAGAGGCGAGAGGCTTCTTTACGCTTTCATTCAACCTTGTGTGTGGGCGCGCGATGCGGTACGCGCTATCGCGCTCAAGGCAGGATAACGCGCCTTCGGGAAGTGCGGCCTCTTTTGCTGCGCGGTCGGCGGTCAATTGGAAGTCAATTCCGCTGTCTTCTCAGTGATGCTCTTGTCCGCCCAGTCGTTATCGCGGCTGGACTCGCCGGCTCTGAGTCGTTTGGCTTGCTTCATGCGCTGCACCAAGTCCATATGCGTCGAGAAGTAAGGAATGCTTTTACCGACGATCTCCGCGACGCTCTCGAATTGCTTGTCGGCCATGAACTTCGTCAGCCCTTCCTGCAATTCGTCGATGATCTTGAGGCCGTGCAGCATCACGCCGGTGCAGAGTTGCACGGTCGAAGCTCCGAGCAGCATGAATTCGAGCGCGTCGTGTGAACGCTCGATGCCACCGATGCCGCTAATGGAGACGCCTTGCGGGAGAGCCTGCGCGAGTTGGCTCACCATCCTGAGCGCAATCGGGCGCACGGCCTGTGAAGAATAACCGCCCGGCACGGTGTATCCTTCGACCGTCGGCAGCGGCCTGAGCGTGTTGAGGTCAACACCGATCACAGACAGGATCGTGTTGATGGCCGAGATGCCGGACGCGCCGCCGCGCACGGCGGCCTGCGATGGCTCGCGGATGTTGGTAATGTTGGGCGTCATCTTGGCCCAGACGGGGACGCGCGCTACCTCCGTCACCCACCGCGTCACTTCTTCGGTCAGATCGGGGTGCTCGCCCATTTCCGATCCCATCCGGCGCTCGGTCATTCCGTGCGGGCATGAGAAATTTAGCTCGAAGCCATCAATACCAGTGTCCTGCACCAGCCGGGTCAACTCCTGCCAGCGTTCCTTGTCGTACTCTTCCATGATCGAAGCGATCAGGATATGGCGCGGATACGCTTTCTTCAATTCGCGAAATTCTTGCAGCCACACGTCAAGCGGGCGGTCGGAAATCAACTCGATGTTCTCGAAGCCGATAATCTCGCCGGTGTCGCGCGAGCGCAGCTTGCCGTAGCGCGGCACGACGTTAACGACCTTCGCGCTCTCTAAGCTGACGGTTTTCGCCACCGCGCCGCCCCAGCCCGCGTCGAAAGATTTGGCGAGCACCCGCGCATTGGTCCCCGGCGGGCCGGAGCCGAGCACGAACGGGTTTAAGAAGTTGATGCCATTGACGGTAATCGAAAGATTCATTGTCGTCCCTACCTTTCCGCGTTGCTCTGTTTGTTCAACCACTCACATTTCCGCGTCGGCTTCGATCTCAATTAACATTCGTTCATCGATCAGCCGCGCCACTTCAACCATCGTCGTCGCGGGCAGAATGTCGCGGAAGAACTCGCCGTGCGCCCGCCCGTACTCATCCCAACGCGAGATGTCGGTCACAAACATTCTCGTGCGGACGACGTGTTCCAATCCCGCGTCCAAACGCATCAGAGCCGTCTCGATGTTCCTGATTGTCTGCACCGTTTGGGCGTAAGCATCGCCGACCCCAACGATCTCGCCCTGCTCATCTGTCGCCGTCGTCCCTGTCACGTAAATCCGGTCGCCGACGCGCACCGCGCGCGCATAGCCGACGATTGATTCCCACTTGACACCAGATGAAATGCGCTGACGGGGCTTCATTATCGTCTCCTAATAATTCTGTCGCTCTAATCCGCTACCAACTGATCGTAGCTCTCCGGCCTACGGTCGCGGAAAAACTGCCACGTGTTGCGGACTTCGCGGATCATGTCGAGGTCGAGGTCAGCGACGACGAGAGCATCTTTATCTCGCGGGGCTTCGGCGATGATTTGGCCGCGCGGGTTGCAGAAGTAGCTCTGGCCGTAGAACTCGCCGATGTCCCACGGCTGCTCATGGCCGACGCGGTTGATCGCGCCGACGAAGTAGCCGTTAGCGACGGCGTGCGCCGGCTGCTCCAGTTTCCACAAATACTCGGACAGTCCCGCGACCGTTGCCGACGGGTTAAAGACGATCTCCGCGCCGTTTAATCCGAGGATGCGCGCTCCTTCGGGGAAGTGCCGGTC
>JACCRA010000399.1 GCA_013813825.1 Pyrinomonadaceae bacterium
AATGGCGAAAGCAAAGGACATTGAGCAACTCGATTGTCACGCGGACGCGCGGGAAGGAATGCGACTCGCGTTGTTGACGCGCCTCTCGGAAATCTGTGAAGCGCGCGAAGCCGCCCTCGATTTTACGGACATCAAAGGCGTCCACGACATGCGCGTTGCCACACGCCGCCTCCGTAGCATGGTGCGTGACTTCAAACCCTTTCTGCGAAAACGCTTCCCGCAAAACGAATTGAAAGTTCTCGCCGACGTGCTCGGCGGAGTGCGCGATCAGGACGTGGCGCTCAAGTATTTTGAGAAGCTGCTGGAGGGGGCGGAAGAGTCTGTCACCGCCGGACTCATGCAGTTGGCCGACGAGCGGCGGATGATGAGAGAGGAAGCACGCGCCAAATTGCAAAAGTCGATTAGCGCCGAAGCCGTGCAGAAATTTCACGAGAAGCTAACAGAGATCATCGAGCGCGCCACTGAAGTTAAAGCGGCAGAGGTGAGCGAACAGCACGCTCCCAAAAAGTCAATAAAGGGAGTTCTCAGTTTTGCTGCCTCCGGGCGCGAAATCATCGCCGCTCGATTTGCGGAAATTGAAGCAACCGGCATCAGTTTGTGCCGCCCGGACAACGTGGAACAACTCCACGAGATGCGGATCGCGGCCAAGCGTCTGCGCTACGCCGTGGAACTCTTCACGCCGTATTGCGGCGGCGGTCGCTTGCAGGAATTTTCCGAAGAGGTGGCGGAACTACAAAAGTCGCTCGGCGAACTCCACGATCTGGACCTGTGGATCGCTGAACTCGGTGGGCGCCTCGAAAAGTTTTACACCTCGCACCAAACTAAATCACAGCAGTCCCGGAACTGTTCGCCCGCAACTTTGCAACCGGCGCTCGTCTGGCTGCTCGGCCGTTGCGTTAAAGAGCGCGCCGAACATTACCGCGACGCACTCACGCGCTGGCAGCAGTGGCGCGAGACAGACTTCGCCGCGCGCCTCAATCAGGCATACAGCCACGATGCTTAATTCCTAAATCGAAGCACACAACATTAGAAAATTTGTAGGGGCTGTGGCTTGTCCCAGCCCAGCGCGCGAAAGCGCGCTCCCCGACGTTGTGCTTATTCAACCTTGATAAGATCGGCCAAAGCGCCGATCTGGGCTGGGACAAGCCACAGCCCCTACATTCTAAGCGGAAAGCCGTTGCCCGATTGGTCCCCGGCTTCAGGCGAATTGTCCCGCCGCGAAGCCCGAAGCCCACGCCCATTGAAAGTTGAAACCGCCGAGATGGCCGGTTACGTCAACGACCTCGCCGATAAAGTAGAGACCGGGTACGCGGCGCGCCTCCATCGTTTTGGAAGACAACTCGCCCGTCTCGACGCCGCCCGCCGTCACTTCAGCTTTCTTGTAACCTTCAGTGCCTTCAGGCGGCAGTTGCCAACGGTGCAGGCGCGCGGCGAGTTGCTCCAACTCGCTTGGGGTCAGACGGTGCAACGACGACGGGACTTTGTTTAATTCACACCACGCCTGCGCGAAGCGTCGCGGGACGTGACGCGCGAGCAACGTCTTTAACTCTTGTCGCGACTCGCGCGCTTCGGTGAGCAGGCTTAAAGCATCGTCGTCAGGCAGCAGATTAAGCGTTACCACTTCGCCGCTTCGCCAGTAAGAAGAAACTTGCAGTACGGCTGGACCGCTCAGGCCGCGGTGTGTGAACAGGATGTTTTCACGAAACTCCGCGCCCCCGCACGAGGCCAGCGCGTCGAGCGAGACGCCGCTTAATTCTTTCAACAACTTAAGCTCCGCAAGGCGAAGGGTAAGCGGCACAAGAGCAGGCCGCGTCGGCAACACTTTGAGGCCGAACTGCCGCGCCAAGCGGTAGCCGAAATCGGTCGCGCCGAGCGGCGGAATGGACAGCCCGCCCGTCGCGACCACGAGCACGGCGGACGTGAAATCCCCTTGATTCGTCGAGACCAAGAAGCAATCCGGTCGTCGCACTTCTCGCACTGCACAGTGCAGCCTTATCTCCACCCGCGTCGCGCCACACTCGGCCAACAGCATCTCGATAATTTCGCGTGAACTACCGTCGCAAAACATCTGACCGAGCTTTTTCTCGTGATACTTAATGCCATGTTTTTCGACGAGGGCGATAAAGTCGACGGGCGTGTAGCGAGCCAGTGCCGACTTGCAGAAGTTCGGGTTGGCGGACAGAAAATTGGCGGGCGACGTGTCAAGGTTCGTGAAGTTGCAGCGCCCGCCGCCGGAAATGG
>JACCRA010000062.1 GCA_013813825.1 Pyrinomonadaceae bacterium
GCCGCGCACTGTGCCGCTGGCGCTGGCCGCCGCGCGCGAGGCGCTCGGTGATGCCGGCATTCACGATGCGGACTTGACACTTGAGGAGCGCCGCTCCATCGGCGTCGTGCTCGGCACGGGCGGCGGCGGCCTCGCCTTCACCGAGCAGCAATATACACACTGGTTCACCGGCCAGCACCACAAGGCGAGCGTTTACACGATTCCTTCTTCGACGCACGGCGGATTATCGTCGGAACTGTCGATGGCGTTCGGCCTGCGAGGCCTGTCGCACGTCGTCTCGACCGGCTGCACCAGTTCGACCGACGCTGTCGCTTATGCCGCCGAGCATGTCGCACGCGGGCGGCAGGACGTAATGCTGACCGGCGGCGTCGATGCTCCGCTCGCGCCGGGCATTCTCGCCGGCTTCAATGTGATGACGGTGCTGACGAGCGCATGGAACGATGAGCCACACCGCGCTTCGCGTCCTTTTTCGCGCGACCGCTCAGGGATCGTGTTGGGCGAAGGCGCGTGGATTTACGTGTTGGAAGAGTACGAACGGGCTGTGCGGCGTGGGGCGCACATTTACGCGGAGATCACCGGCTACGGCGCGACGTGCGACGCTTACCACCGCGTACGCCTCGAAGACACGGGCGAAGAACCGGCGCGCGCGATGCGTCTGGCGCTCGCGGATGCCGGACGCACGCCGGAAGAAGTCGATTACGTCAACCTTCATGGCACGTCCACGCAGCTTAACGACCGCATCGAGACACAGGCCGTCAAGCTAGCGCTCGGTGGCGATGTAGCGCGCCGCATTCCGATGTCCGCCACTAAGTCGCAGATCGGCCACCCGCAGGGCGCGAGCGGGGCCGCCGGCATCGCCGCGGCTTTGTGCGCGATGGGGACCAATCTGATTCCGCCGACGATCAATCTGGACCAGCCCGACCCGGCCTGCGATCTCGACTACACCCCGAACCAAGCGCGCGAGGCAACGGTGCGCGTCGCCCTCTGCAACTGCATCGGCTTCGGCTCGAAAAACAGTGCGCTCGTTGTTGAGAGGATAAGGGCGGAAGGATGAATAAGAAATTGTTCTGGTCTTCCTTTCATCCCTCATCCCTCATCCCTCATCCCTTACAGCAGCGCAGCCTTGAACTCGAACATATCGATAAAGGCGACTACACCACTGAAGAGTATGAAGGCTGTTTGCTTGAACTCCGGCGCGTGAACCGCTGGCTCGGCGATGAGCGCGCTTTGCGGCAGACGTTGCTAAAGGAGATCGCGCGGGCGAAATTGAAAAGTTTTTCGGTGCTGGATGTCGGCGCGGGATCGGGCGAGTTGTTGCGCGGGGTGGCGTGGTGGGCGCGAAAGCAGAACGCGGCGGCACAACTTGTCGGCCTTGAGTTGAACGAGCGTTCGGCGCGGGCGATTCTGGAGGAGTCAGTTGCCTACCGGGAGATCGCGGCGGTGCGTGGCGATGCGTTGCGGCTTCCGTTCGCCGACGACACTTTCGATTACGCGATCTGCTCGCTCTTCACGCATCATTTTCGAGATGAAGAGATCGTCCGCATTGTGGGTGAAATGAGCCGCGTCGCGAGCCGCCGCATCTTCATCATCGATTTGCACCGGCACCGTCTGGCTTATCTGCTCTACACGACAATCGGCAAGCTGGTGTTGTACAACCGGCTGCTGCGCGAGGATGGGGCGTTGTCAATTCTCAGAAGTTTTCGTCCCGGCGAACTGCGCCAACTCGGCGAGGTGGCCGGCTTGACAGACCTGCGGATCGAACGACGATTACCTTTCCGCTTAGTCTTAAGTGGTGGGAAGCGTGAAGAGGCTAAATCGAAGCGAGCGGCATTAGAATCCGTGTAAGGGCTTCGGCGGTTTGTCGGCGGCTCATTGCACGGCGGCACGATCACTGACGTTATCAACGTCCAACCTTGATAAGATCGACGCAACGCCGAGCTGGTCCGCGGAATTGTCCGCGGCACCATAGTCCGGCGCGAGTTAGATGCCGATCTGACATGACTTATAGAGTGAGCAATTGATGAGTCAAGCGGCGGACAGCTACGACGTGTTGATCGTCGGTGCCGGCCCGGCGGGCGCGAGCGCGGCAATTCATTTGGCACAGTCCGGCGTGCGTGTGCTGTTAGTCGAGCAACGAAAGTTTCCGCGCGCGAAGCTGTGCGGCGAGTTCATCTCGCCGGAATGCCACGCACACTTCAGGCGGCTGGGCGTGTGGGACCAGATGGCGAGCGCGGGCGGCTCCGAAATTACGCGGACGGATTTCTATGGGCGGAGCGGGCGGCGAATATCGGTGCCGAGCGAGTGGTTCGGCGGGCGCGAAAGTTGGGCGCTCGGCTTAAGCCGCGCGGAGATGGACGCGCTGTTGTTGTGGCGCGCGCGTGCGGCCGGCGCGGATGTGCTGGAAGATGCGGCAGCCGTCGGGCTGTTATTCGACGAGTCGCAGCAAACAGCAGCGACGGCAGGGGTGCGCGGCGTGCGCTTGCGAACGCAAGGCGCGGCGGCGGGGAGTGTCGCCGGGGAGCGCGACATTCGCGCTCGCGTCACGATTGACGCAACGGGCCGCTCGCGCGCCCTCGCCCGGCGCGTCGAGAGTCAGTTAGGAGTGAACGGCGCGGCGGCGAAAGCACGGAAACCACTGGTTGCATTCAAGGCGCATCTGGCGGACGCGCGAATAGATGAAGGCGCGTGCGAAATCTATTTCTACAAAGGCGGCTACGGTGGTCTGAACCGCGTCGAGGACGGCTTGAGCAATCTCTGCTTCATTGCAGCCGCAGGCGACGTGCGCGCCCGCGCGAGCGACGCCGGGCGGGTGATGCGCGAGATTGTGGCGTCGAATACCCGCGCCGCCGAGACTCTCAGGCACGCGCGCATCAGTTCCGAATGGCTGGCCGTCCGGCTGGAAACTTTCGGGCGCGGCGAATTGGTTCCCGCCGACGGACTGTTGACCGTGGGCGACTGCGCCGCCTTTATCGATCCCTTCACCGGCAGCGGAATGTTGATGGCGCTCGAAAGCGGCGAGTTGGCGGCACAAACCATCACGCGGTTCCTGCCTGCCCTGCGCGATGGCGGCGCGCCCTTCGCCCGCCTGGCCGATGCCTACCGCGCCGCTTATCGCCAACGATTCGACGCCCGCCTGCGCGTCTGCTCCTACCTCCGCCGCGCCGCCTTCGCCCCGCGTCTCGTCTCTGAAGCGGCCATCACCGCACTCGGCTCAAGCGCACGTTTGCGGCACGCCTTAGCTCGCGCCACTCGAAGGCCGTAAAACTTGAAGGCAACTCTTTATCTGAGTCCGACGCGCTCCATCAATTCGGCGAAGCGCGGATCGGAGCGGAGACTGTCGAGCGTGGGATCGAGGGCGAGCCAGATGACGCCTTCAGAACGGTTATCGCAAGCGCGCCGCAACCAATCGAAGGCTTGCTCTTTGTCATCAAGTCCGGCGTGGATGGCGGCGACGTAGTAGGGCGAGACGTAGCGACTCTTGGCTAACTGGTCCAGTTCGCCGAGCACTTGCCGGGCAAGTTCAGGCTGGTTCGTGAGCGCGTAGATGCGCCCGCCGCCGGCGATGGCTGCGGGGCCGCCGTTTGAGAGCGCGTGCGCCGACCTGTACGCCATGAGGGCTTCGGCGTAACGGCCGACCTGTTCATAAGCGAGGCCGAGCAGGAAGTGAGCGAGATAAAAGCTCTGGTCCATTTCGAGCGTTTTGCGATACTCGCCGATAGCTTGCTCGAAGCGGCGCGTAAGGAAATAGTGCCAGCCGAGGCCGGCGCTGATCGGCAGCGAGAGCGGGTCCAGTTCCCGCGCGCGCTTGATCTCGGCGGCGGCTTCGGTCTGGCGATTCATCGCCGTCAGGTAGTGCGCGTACCAGTGGCGCGCGGTCGCGTAGTTGGGATTGAGTTCGATGGCGCGGCGATACTCCTGCTCCGCGCCGCTCCAGTCCCAATCGAAAATTTTAATGTAGGCCAGAGAGGCGTGCGCTTCGGCGAGCGTGTCGTCGATCTCCAATGCCCGGAGCGCGTGCGCGCGCGCCTGCCGCATCGCTTCGTCGGGGGGCAGCGCGCCGTATTCGACGGCTCCGAGCAGCGCGTAAGAGTCGGCGAGGCCGGCGTCGGCCAGCGCATAGCGCGGGTCGAGCGCGATGGCTTGCTGAAAGTATTCGATGCCTTGGCGGATGCCTTCGAGCGTCCGCTTGTTCCAATGGAAACGGCCTTTGAGATAAGTCTGATAAGCCTCGCTGTTTTCGGTATGGCGTTTAGTCAAACGGCGCTTTTGGTCGCCGCTCAGTTTCAGGCGGAGCTTCGCGGAAATCTCCCGCGAGATTTCTTCCTGCACGGCGAGGATGTCCGCCGGCTGGCGATTGTACTGCTCGCCCCACAATTGCCACCCATCAGCTACGTCCACCAGTTCCGTCCTGATGATTAGTTGATTCCCGATTTGCATCACCCGTCCAGTCAGCACGGCGCGGACGCACATCTCACGCCCGACCTCCATCGGATCGACCTCGCGCCCCTTGTAACGGAAGACGGTGCTGCGCGCCAGCACGCGCAACTGCGGGAGTTGCGCGAGGCTGTTGATGATGCTCTCGGTGATCCCGTCGCTGAGATATTCGGTGTTCGGATCGTCGCTGCCGTTCATGAGCGGCAGGACTGCGAGCGAGTCGATGGCCTTCGCGCGCGCGCGGCGGACGGACGCCGGTTGGGCGGCGTGCGGTAATGGCGTCGATGGCAATGCCGCCGATAAAGGGCGCGCGCCGCGTGAAGCCTGCTCGCTCGCGCCCCGGTTCGCTGTCGTGTCCGGCGGTGATTGGTCTCCTCCTCCGCGCGGTGCGAAGGCCTTGCGTGACCCGCGCCGCACCGGCGCGACGAAGCGATAGCCGCGCTTCGGGACGGTCTCGATGTACTTTTGCCCGCCCGCCTCTTCCGCCAGCGCCTTCCGCAGCATGAAGATCGTGACCGAAAGATTGCCCTCTTCGACGAACGTGCCGGGCCACACCTGTCCCATCAGTTGCTCTTTTTTGACGACGTGTCCCGCCTGCTCGATGAGCGCGACGAGCGTCTCGAAGGCCTTCGGCGTCAGCGGCACGACCGCGCCCCCGCGCGTCAATCTTTGTTCCGCCAAATCCAAGCGGAAGTGACCGAATTCGTAGAGCTGTGCCGCTGGTTCGCTCATCGAAACTTAAAATCTTTTTAAGAAATTTTTAAGAGCCGCCAAAGGACTTCCTAGCCACGCGGCGAGTAGATTGCTAGCGCCACCACCACCACGGGAGCGGCACTAAACAGAAAAGGAATGCAGACCCCGCGAACGTCTGCATTGTAGTGTCAAGCCCGCAGTCGAAGCAAGAATTTGCCTGAAGCCGTGCTTCAGGCGGCGGTCCTTGCGTGCGGGTTGAAGTGATGAAGCGGCCGGCTCAGGGTCTTCGGCGGCACGGCGGGCGGCGGCGCGCGACGAGGGGACGCCGGCACCGCGGCGGGGCGCGTCTGGGTGCGGATTAGTAGCAAAAACGCCGCGCACACGATGGCGAAGACGATGAGTGCCACACACGCAATGACGAAGGCCGGCCCCAGCGTCCGCCGCCTCAGCGGCCGGCTATGATTGGCTCGCTCGGCGGGCGACGGCGATGGCGGCGACGAAGCCGTCGTTGTGTCATGGGAGTCTGGCAAATGAGATGTTCCTGTGGGTGTCCGCATTGTAGTGCAACGTAAAAGGGAGGGCAAGAAATTGCTGCGGATGCAAATTCGGTTGTCGGATCGAAGCAAACTACCCGTAACTATTTTCACTCGTCCGCGCCAGATGAAAGGAACCTGACACTTATGTAGGCACCAATTCTCATGAGGAGAGACGCCAAGTGTCTGGTTTTTACTGCATCCGCTGATACCGTAACTAATCGAACAGCAAGTCTTGAGAGCGGATTTCGGCGAGTCCTGTCTGGAGGCCACAAACTTGCTCCTCTGTCTTGGCTGAAAGAGAGTTGTCATCACCCGCAAAGTTACTCAAAGCGCGCACCTCGTTCAAGTCGCGCGTTCGTCAGTTTCCTCGGACGAGAACGCTGGAGACTTCAAGCGGAAGACCTGCGAAGGGAAATAGTGTTATGTTCAGCCTTCTTCAGCCGCTTCACCGGAGGGTCGAAGTCTTGGACGGATTGCCTTCCCGGAAAAGAGAGTGGGTCTTAACCCAAGCC
>JACCRA010000429.1 GCA_013813825.1 Pyrinomonadaceae bacterium
GCTATAAGGTCGCACGCCGTCGGCTCCGCAACTATGAGGCGATGAAGAAAGGCAGCGAGGGATGAGCATCACACTCGACAAAATCATTGAAGAAGTTCGGCAGCTTCCGCCGGATGAACAACGACAATTGCGCGAGAAGCTGAATGCCATCGTTCATTCACAGCCTTCGGAGGCTGAGCTTGAAGACGCCTTCGAGCGAGAACTGGCGGCTGAAGGTTTCATCAGCGAAGCCAAGCCGCGGATTACAGACTTCTCGCCATACCGGGATTACAAGCCAATCGAGGTAAGCGGTCAACCCATCTCAGAGATGATCATCGAGGAGCGCCGCTGAGGTGTCCGTGTACTTCTGCGACTCAAGCGCCGTCGTCAAGAGGTACGTCTCAGAGCAAGGCACCACTTGGCTGACCGGAATCACAGACCCTGCCGCCGGCAACCGCGTGTACGTGGCCGCGATCACCGGCGCTGAAGTAATCGCGGCTCGCGCGCGCAAGCGGCGCGGGCAACATCTTTCGACGAGCGATGCCGCCACCGCCATGACGCGCTTCGGGCATGACTACGCCAATTCATGTTCATATAAGTTTATCTGTCGAGCAGGTACGAATTGATTTTGCGCTTCATCGAAGAGCGCGAACTTGGCTTGCGACGCCGGAGCATCCGCCGACGTTTGCGTCCGCCGTCAGCGCGCCGTCAATCGCTCGCCGTAACGTCGCAGTATCGTTTAATTGTTTGGCGACCCGCGCTAATTGAAGATAGACAAAGGGCAGTTGATCGGCGCGGCGCGAGGGACTCGCAAGCGCAGCTTCCAGATGCGTCTTCGCTTCTATCCATTTCTTTTGAACAATAAAGACGCGCGCCCAACCGTATTCGAGCATGAAGCGCGCGCCATAAGCGTCCGGCATTCGGACTCCTTCGAGTGCTTGTCTGAACGCTTCGTGCGCCTCATCGAGTTTGCCTTCGGTGCGCTTCCCGTTTGCTTTGGTATATCCGGCGAGTGCCATCGCTTCGGCACGGTATTCCGACGCCCAATGCAAAACTAAGAAGCGCGCGTCGAGAACGACCGATTGCACAAGGAAACTAACCGGCATCGTGAACTCTGTTCGCTCACCGCGTATCTCGATTGTTTGCGTTGTCTGCCGACAGTTATCACCTTCCACCTGCACTTCAATAACGGTTTGATAAAAGGGCGGTGGTTGTGTGACGACCCCGCTCAAGCTACGTCCTCGTTGTTGCCAAGACAGTTGCCATTCGGGTGCGCCCGTGCGCTCGAACCACTGCGCGTAGAACCAATCCAAATCTCTTCCCGCGCCGTTCTCGATTGCTTTTAAGAACTCATCCCACGTGACGGGCTGCGAAGCATAGCGTCGCGTGAAGTCACCGAGGGTGCGCCTGAAACGATCACGACCGACGGTACGTGAAAGCAGGTCGAAGGCGAGAAAACCTTTGCTGTTGGCGAGCAGGTGAGAGACAGGGCTACCCGGTAAATCAGACAGCCTGTGATCCATTCCGGCGGCGGCTTGTTTCAAATACCCGAAGCCACTTTGGTCAGCGGCGTAACCGGGGTAGCCGGTGCGACGGAATGTTTCGGCGGCGCGCTCTCCCTCAAGCGTTTCGATGACGCGCAATGCGCCGTACTGTGCCATGCCTTCGCCAAGCATATAACTGCCGCGAATGTCCGGCGTCCTAATCAAATTGCCCCACCACTGATGACCGATCTCGTGCGCGTAGTAAGCGAGATTGAACTCCTCGTCAAAGGAAGGCGAGTCGGCGAGGATAAATCCGTCAATGCTTGCGCCGCTGAAACCTGCTCGTCCCGCCTGCTCCGGCGGAACTTCGACGAGTGCGAATTCGCCATAAGGGTAAGCACCGAACTCTTGCACGAGTAGGTTTAAGATTCGTAAGCAGCCGTCCATGTAGGTGTTTATGTTCGGGCGCGGGCGCAGCAAGTACGCCGAGACGGGCACAGTCCCACCACGCCGCGTCACGGTGTAGCGTCCAGCCGCGAAGCCGAAGAAGGTCGGCCGAGCGACCTCAAAACGGAAATCGCCTCGCGCTTCCATTGCGGATGAATTGCGACGGCTGCCGGTTGCAATCACTGTGAAACCTTCAGGCGCGGAGAACTGAAGCGTGCCTGTGCCTTGCGCTCTACCGTCGCGTGGATACGGATACCAAGCGGTGTTAAGCCCGCCCGCGAACGAACCTTCCGCTCCAAGATAAAACACGGTCGAGATGCCTTCACCGCCGGCATACGAGAAGCGTAAGACGATTGATTCACCCGCGGGAAAGGGACGCAGTGGATGAACCTCTCTGACGCCACTCTCAACTTTCTCCGTCCGTGCCGTGCCAACGCTTACGTTCGGTGCAATGACTTCGACGCGCAAATCACTCATCATCTCGCTTAACAGCAACTTGATCGAGTTCCGGTCGGTAGGTGTTGCGGGCAATCTCACCGTGCCGCTCGCTTCGAGTCGGTGCTTTTCAGGAAAAAGACGAATCGCTAAGTTGTAATGTGGAGCGTTGTTGATTGAATCAATTTGTTGTGCGGCAAAAGCGTTGAAGGCGAAACAGAGCATTAATCCAGCAATAGACACAGTTTTCCTCATGCAAGACACTCTAGCCTGCGAATTCAGCCGGGTCTTGCACTAGCCTTGCGTCTTTGTATTGGTTTAGCGCCTCCGGGTGATAGCGCGGTAAACGGCAGGAGTCATACCCGTAGTCAGCTTGAAGGTGCGCGCAAAGTGGCTTTGGTCGAAAAACCCGGCAGCCAAACTTATCTCGCTGAGTGGAAGGTCAGAAGTGGCGATCTTGTGGCAGGCAAATTCAATACGCCGCGCGCGGACATATTCTCCGACACTGCGATGGTAGTAGCGACGGAACTCCCGCGCTAAATGAGTGGAATGCACCCCGACCAATTCCGCGACTACGGTAAGCGTCAGATTTTTTGTACATTGTTCGTCGAGAAACTGGCGTGCTTGTTTGAGCCAATGCGGGGGAGTGCGCGACGATTCTTTTATAAAGCAACGAGACGCTTCGGCGACGATTTCGAGCACAAGACCTTCGACCATGAGCGAAGAAATTTCATCAATCTCACAAGACTCTTGGTAGAGCCTCATCGCAAGATGAGCTAACCGTCCGCCGCGAAAATCAGCGGCGCTCTTGAGCGTTCCCGGATGCTCGCACACGCGCTCCAACCATCGAGCGTTCATCTGAACGTTGAAGCAACGTGTTCCGGTGTGGAAATGGTCGGAATGCGTTTCGTCCGCAGGATGAAAAATAAGTGTTGACAGATGGCAAGAGCGCGTGCGCTTTCCGTAAACTTCGGTAAAGCTGCCTCCGAGAACAAAGCAAAAATAAGCGCGCTCGTGTGAATGTACGGGAAGTTCGAGGCGCGGAGCATAAACTGTTTCCGTCAATGTTAGCCCGGCAAGCGAAACGCTTCTTAAAACATCGCCATGTAAGCATCCAGAAAGCCGTTTCATACGAATTTATCTGCCAAGTTACGGTTACACGCATACCACCTTGAAGCAACCCGACGATGGAATTAATAAGCGCGGCACGAGACCAAACAATGGAATTGAATCGCCGCGCACGAGAACGCTCAAGCATTCAAGTCTTACGGATGAAAGCAACGCTGTTTCGCGGTCGGCTCGAATGCTTGTTGTGTTGCGCCATCATCGAAACCACAAATTTACAGATACTTTGCCAATCTGACTTCGGCTAAACCATTGTATCTATATCCAAGTTTTTCGTTGACTCTCTCTACATTGCCGGATTCGCGCTCGAAGACTCGAAGTATTCTACTCCGTCATCAACCAACCGCTTGAGGTCGCACGCTTTTAAGTATGTTGCGATGCTGCGTCCCCTGTAATCAGGATGAACGGCTGTTCCGAGCATGTTACTTCTCTCCGCGCTTGTGTAGCCGACATACTCCTCTTTGTTCTTCATTATGGAAACGCGGTCGGGAAAGTTGATGTGTGAGAAGTGTGCCTGCAACTGCTCGATTGATGTGTCAGGTGCTTCTGTTAAACCCGTCAGCAACCAACCTTCTAGGGCGCGTTTCTGTAGCTCCATAAGTTTATCCATCGGATCATTACCAGCTTCCACTTCCCGCTCCAGTGTCGTTACCGTGAAACCTTCGGCAGACAGCTTTTCTCCCAACCCTGTCCACCTCTCGAATGAGAAATCACCTGCGCGCAACGACATCCCGCGCATCCGATGAACCTCGATGAAGCCTCTGGAGACGGCGAACACCAAACTTCCGTCCATTCCTTCGAGAAGGCGCGCCTCAAAGTGTCGTCCGCCTTGCCTTCTTACTTCGGCTTCAATCTCGTTAAGGAGCAGAGTTCCGATGCCTTGTCTTGTATTTCGCGGGTCAACGAGTAGGTTCAATCTAAAATTACTTTCTTCAAGGTGATATGCTGCAACGTAACCTTTAACATTTTCCTCTTTCCAAATAAGTTTGGTGCAATCCTTTTCCAGACTCTCAACCTGCTGACAAGGCTGCCATAAAAAGCGGGAAAGATTCAACGGCTCGAAAGTAGTATCACACAGACAAAGCACATCATCATGGTCGCTTTGCTGAAATTGTGAGACTCCCATGTTCACCTAGGTTCCGTTGCGAAGATTAATTACAGACGTGTGAAGGTAGCGTGTGGCTCCAAGCTATGCAGCGACCCCGAAGAGTTCAGCGACGACTTCGCCTGTCCTGCTGCGTCTCTGCCATCTAATCTTTTCACCTGCCCTTTCCTTGTCATCAATATCTCCGACACGCATGAAAATGCGCTTAAGCTTCGTATCCGCGTCAGTTTAGGGCGAATTTGCGGTGTCAATCGCAGTGGAGTTTAGTGGAGTCTCCCAGCGCGAAAACATTTTCCATAGCAGTGAACTTTTATTCTTCATTCAATTCCCTCGCCCGCGCGCCATCATCTGCTCTTTGCCTCGCACGTAGCCGAACCCGTGGCGATCACCACGTCGTCGGTCAGCAAACCGAACAAGGCTTCCTTGTTCAGCGCGCCGTATGACCACTCGTAGCGGTGGGTTAATTCCATCATCGCAAACCGGTCTTCCGCCGTCAGGCGCTCGCCGTCCTTCGTCACGAGCGGTTTGCGGGCGAAGAACGCTGCGGGCAGGATGAGTTGGCTCATCGGTTGAGTTGACATCGTTTCGGTGCTCCTTCGTCGTGTTTAATTTAGTCGTGTTTGATTGCCCCTGTGATTAACTCTGCCGCGCTTCTCACGAATACTCATTCACCTGTCAACAAAGTGCCTACTATGTGCAGCGCACACCAAGAAGCGTATATCACAGGTCAGTGTATCGCCGTAGATGGCGGTTTTACCGATAAAGGCTTTTGACCTAAGTGTGGCGTCAAAGTTTAAGGAAGTTTGAGTATGGAATATAACAAGCTGCTTTCGGTATTTAACATTCGGTAGGCAATAACGTGCCTAAAAACTTTACGACCGACTTGGAGCGTCAACGCTCCGAATCATTTGGAGGGTATTGATACTATGTCTCGCTATCTCAGTCTGATTCTTGTCGTCTTTCTTCTTGCCACCACGCTGGCTTGCAATGCAGTTACTAACGCCACCGCCGGTGTGACGATCCCCGACCCGGTCGTTTCCTCTCAGCTTGCAACCGCCAAAGGCGAGCAAATCGCCGTCTTTGCCGGAGGCTGTTTCTGGGGTGTTGAAGCGGTGTTTGAGCATGTCAAAGGAGTCACCGAAGTTACATCCGGGTACACAGGTGGAGCCGCACAGACGGCTAATTACGAAGCGGTCAGTGAAGGCGACACCGGGCACGCCGAAGCGGTTCGCATCACTTACGATTCGTCGCAAATCTCGTATGAACAACTGCTCAAGATTTTCTTTTCCGTCGCACACGACCCGACTGAGTTGAACCGGCAGGGACCGGACACCGGTACGCAGTATCGTTCCGCAATCTTTTACACTGACGAGAATCAAGAACGCATCGCGCGGGCTTATATCGCTCAACTAGATCAAGCCAAAGTTTTCAAGCGTCCGATTGTGACTCAAGTTGTCGCACTCGACTCTTACTACAAGGCGGAGGCTTACCATCAAGACTACCTTGCACATCATCCGAACGAGCGTTACATCGTGATCAACGACCAGCCAAAGGTTGCAAACCTTCGCAACCAGTTCCCTGAACTGTACAAATAAAGATAAAGGCGTCTTCCACTCGATATCCAAATTCGTCGCCCGCCTGACGCCGCTCCACTACGTTCAGCTTTGAACGCCGTGGAGCGGCTTCGCATTCAGCCTTGTCTGAGGTTGCCGTGAATGAGATGGGAATAATTTGCCTCCCTGTGGATATTACCCTTGCGACGAGAGGAATATTACCCAGAAGGTGAATATGTTCGGCATCGAAACGCGGAACACGAAACGCGAAGAACGGTGGGCGGGGTTTGAACGGGAAGCGCTGCCGCACATGCCTGACCTGTTCCGCATTGCGATGTGGCTTGTCAGAGATCGCGCGGAGGCGGAAGACCTCGTGCAGGAGACTTACGCGCAAGCACTCGCATCTTTTCATCGCTACCGGGCGAACACAAACATCCGCGCGTGGTTGATGACGATCATGTATCGAACTCGCAGTAAGAGGTCACGAGCCGCCGGGCGGCTGCGTTTGGCGGATGATTCGGAAGAGCGCATCGCCGAATCGGTCGCGTTCGAACCGCCCATCGCCCAAGGCTTGACGGACGAAGAAGTGCTTCACGCGCTTGAGCGAATACCGCAGCAGTACCGCGAGGCAGTCGTGCTGTCGGATGTTGAAGAGTTGTCGTATAAAGAGGTCGCGCAAGTCTTACAAGTGCCCGTCGGCACGGTGATGTCGCGCCTCAATCGCGGTCGCAAACTGTTGCGCGCCGAACTCGCCGTATATGCTAATTCTTATGGCATCGGCGCGGCGGGACGGAAGCGTTCGGTGGACGCGGACTAACCGAGCGAACGTGAGCGGACGGTCAGGTTGTTGACGATTTAATTTTCATGTTGAGGAGCTTCAAGCAAAATGCAGTGTCGTGAATTCGGAGAGATGGTTGATTCGTACTTAAAAGACGAGTTATTGGTCGAAACCAATCACGGCGTGATCACACATCTCGAAGCGTGTCCCGCGTGCCGCAGCGAACTCGCCGCGCGCCGCGAGACGCGCGAGGCGCTGCGTCGCGCCTTCGACCACGCACCGGAATTTCAGTTGCGCCCTGAGTTCGCTTTTCAGCTTCGCAACGAACTCAAGATGGAGGCATTCGGCAAGCGCAATAATTCGGACAATCTGTTCGCCTTCGTCATGCGTCCGCAGTGGCTCGCCATCGCGGCGTGTCTCGTCGTCGCAGGTATGGTCGGCATCTTCGCTTTTCGTCCTCAGGGAGGTAGCCCGAACGAACTCGCGCGAACCGCGACGAGCGGCGAAGTCCGATCAGATTTGCCTGCGGGTGAGTTGAGCGGCGCGGCGGTGCGGCTGGCGAGTTTCGAGAAGACGGAAGCGGCAATCGGCGATCATCAGAACTGCGCGATCAAATATAACCTGCCCGAAGAGCCGATTGACTTGAACGAAGCGGGGCGCAAGTACGACACGGCGTACATTGACTTGGCACAAGCCGTGCGGTCGGGCGAAGGCTTGCGCGCCGGCGACATTAAGTACGTCGAAGACCACTCGTGCATTTACGACGGACGGCGTTTCGCGCACATCATCCTCGAACACAAGGGGCGCACAATCTCGCTGCTCGTCGCCGAGACCGATGAGGATTCGACGAAGGGAGAGAACGCCGACGTTATCGCCTGCTCGCAAAGGGACGGCTTTCAAGTCTCCTGCTTCGGCACGAAACGCCACAGCGTCTTCGTCGTTTCGGATTCAACCGAAGCCGACAACTTGATGCTCGCGCGCCGACTCGCGCCGACCGTCACGAAACACATCGCGCGTGCGGAAGTTTAGAGAATGACGAGACTTGACCGATCCGACTTAAGAGCGCACACGGAGGTCGAAGACATCCGGTCGTGCGTAATGTCCGGTCACGTCGAGCGTCATTTGTTCGCGGTCAATCATGGTTAAATCAAGTTCGGCAATGATGATGCGCTCATCGTCGAACCCGTGTTCGACGATGTAACTGCCGTTTGGCGCGATGATCGAGGTTCCGCCGCGCAGGATGAGCGCGTCAGATTTGTCTTTCAGGCTATCGGCTTTTAGCGGATCGAGCAAATCTCCAACACGCATCAACAGTCCGACGGCAAGCACAAAACATCTTCTTTCAAACGCAAACTGACGGCTCGTGAACTGGTGCATCTCGTGAACTTCGGGGAAGACCGCGACGTGGACGTGTTCGCCTGCTTCGTGCATCGCTTGGCGATTGATTGAACGTCTCGACTTTATTCGTAAGTGATTACACTGATTTTAAAGTGATTTCACTTATCCGCCCTTATGTTTGCATCCTCGTTCAGAGCAGCGCGTCGAGTCGTGCAGCGTAGTCTTTCGGTAGTTCGTTGCCGTTGTAACGGACGATGCCTTCTCTATCCAGGAACAGCACGGTCGGCGTGCCTTGCACTTTGTAAAGTTTTGCGACTTTCGCATCCGTATCACGCACGACCGCGTATCGGATGCCAAACTCACGGACTCCACCCGCCGTGCGCGCTTCGCTATCTTGAATGTTGATGCCTAAGACACGTACGCCTTTGGCTTCGTACTGCGCGGCGAGCTCGTTGATGTGCGGCGCTTCCTCTTTGCAGAACGGACACCACGCAGTCCAGAAGA
>JACCRA010000486.1 GCA_013813825.1 Pyrinomonadaceae bacterium
TCGTCGGCTGTCAGGGGTGGAACTATGACGATTGGGTGACGGGGCCGGGCGAGCGCGTCTTTTACCCGCGAGGCACGCGCGCCGCAGACATGCTGGAAGTTTACGCGCGCGTTTTTGAGACCGTCGAGATTGATTCGACCTTCTACGCCATTCCGCCTGTCTCGACTTTTGAAGGATGGGCGAAGCGCACGCCGCCGGGTTTCACTTTCTCTTTGAAGCTGCCGCAGGAGATTACGCACGAGAACGCGCTGGGGACGGGAAGCATCGCCATCCTTGATGAATTCTGCGAGCGAGCGCGTGCACTGAAGGAAAAACTCGCTTGCGTACTCATTCAATTACCGCCGCAATTTGATTTGAACCGTGAGAACGGGCTTGCCCTGCGCGCCTTTCTGCCCAGACTGCCGCGCGACATCAGATTCAGCATGGAGTTTCGGAGTTCAGGCTGGCTGAAAGAAAGCGTACTCGATTTCTTCGCCGAGCATCACGTCTCGCTGGCGCTCGTCGAAGGCCAGTGGATTGCCCCCGAAGACACTTGGCGCCTGGCGGAGCGCACGACAGCAGATTTCGTTTACATCCGCTGGATGGGCGCGCGTAACCTCACACGATTCGACCTCGTGCAGCGTCCGCAGGACGAGAATCTCTTCGAGTGGAGCAACATGATCTCGCGCCTCGCAAAGCGCGTTTCGCACGTTTACGCTTACTTCAGCAACTTCTATGAAGGCCACGCCCCCGCCAGCGCAAACAAGCTGAAGCGATTGCTCGGCCACTTCACAGTTGAAGCCGCAGACCTCGAAGACCAGCCGTCTCTTTTTTAAGCAGGCTGACGGGTGAAAGCGTGAACAAACCGAATGGGCGTTGATAACACACCAAATCAGCGTATCATCTAGAATCGTGCTGCTTATTGAGAAGTTAATTGAAAGCTGTTCGCTCAGCGCGGATTCGGGCGTTAGGTTGCTATCTTTGCCGGAACATTCTTGCCTCAAGCAGCACTTGAGATTTAATATCACGCTATGACTTATCAGAACATTATCACCATCGAACCAGGCAAGCGTGGTGGTAAGCCTTGTATTCGCGGGATGCGTATTACCGTCTACGACGTGCTCGAATACCTAGCTTCCGGTATGACGCACGAGGAAGTCCTTGAAGATTTCCCCTATCTCACGAAAGAAGACATCCTGGCTTGTCTCAGTTATGCCGCTGATCGTGAGAAACGGTCAATGGTGGTCGAAGGATGAAGCTGCTCTTTGACCAGAACTTATCTCCACGTTTGGTCAATCGCCTGTCTGATCTATACCCTGATTCAAATCATGTCTATCCACTTGGCATTGACCGCGTGCCTGATAAAGACGTGTGGGAATATGCGCGGCGAGAAGGCTTCTTGATCGTGACCAAGGATGCTGATTTCAGCGATTTGTGCATGATGTTGGGCTTTCCGCCACAAGTAATCTGGATACGCCGTGGAAATTGTAAGACAGTAGATATTGAGATGATTCTTCGTCATCCAGAAACGCTATCGGCATCGGGCGTCGTCGCCCCGTCACGCATCGTTATCGCCGCTAGCCGGAACGATCACCGCAGCAATAGATAGACATTCATGCGTCGCTCATTTAATTTCAGTCGCTTCATTGCGGTTGCAAACCGAGCCGTCGAAGCGTAGAATATTCGCCATCACCACAATCTCTCCCTTTACCATTATTTCCGCCCTGGAAGTCTGTCAGGGCAACTAGAAGGGAAAACCGTCTATGAGTACAGGATTTTCTAGAATCATTAAAGCCGCTGCGCTATCTCTTATTATAGCGTTATGTGTAGCAGCCGTAATGGCGATGCAGGGACAGGGTCGCGGTCGCTTGCCTGGCACACCGCGAGGCCCGATTGAGCGCCCGTCACCGCCACCGACGCCGTCGCCGATGCCAACACCATCGCCGAGACCGACCCCATCACCAAGGCCAACGCCGTCGCCGGAGCCAAGTCCGACTCCAAGTCCAACACCAACACCAACGCCGATGCCGACTCCAAGTCCATCTCCATCACCGAGTCCATCGCCAAGTCCGTCTCCAAGTCCGAGTCCGTCGCCTTCGCCGAGTCCTTCACCGTCGCCGGGAACTGGCCCGACGAGTAAAGAACAGTGCAAGAACGGCGGATACAAGAATTTCGGATTCAGAAACCAGGGTCAGTGCGTGAGCGCCGTCGAACGCTCGGAAAATTCTCGCAGACCATAACAAGTGAATCTCCAGAAGCAACGAAGCCCTCGGCGCGTTCGAGGGCTTTTTTGTTTGTTAAAGCCAAACTTAATGCTGAAACTACTTGAAAATTACCCGCTCTAACTTAGCTTTGCTACACCAGAGCCATGTCAGATAGGATGGTGAGTCAATGTGACGTGGTCTAATTTTTCAAGACACGACCCTCTCGCTAGAATAACGAGATGAGAAAATACGACGAAGAGTTTAAGCAAGCAGCTGTGAAGAAGACTCACGACGGGCAGTCGGTGGCTTCAGTCGCACGCGAGTTGGGCTGTGCCGAGAGTCTGTGGCATAACTGGAAGCGCCAAGCGGTCGCGGTCAGCTCCGATGCCGAACAGGAAGTGCTCGCCTTGCGCAAGAAGTTGCGCGAGGTCGAGCTGGAGCGCATCCTTCTTTGCTGCGGATATGATGTATAGTGTTCGCGGACAGCGGCTGAAGCGGGGCATTGGGCGGCTAGATTGAACGGAGAAAACCGATGAATTTCATGGCTAAATGGGTTGACTACGATACGCCTTTTGTCAGGCAGCGTTACAATCGGCTCGCCAGGTTTTTCGTTTTCTTCGAGTGGCTTTTCCTGCTTCCTCGTAGCATTCGCAGCAAAGCGATTAGCCGCTTGGAACTCAAACGCGGCAGTCGTGTTCTTGAAGTAGGGTGTGGGACAGGCAGAAATCTTGCCCCGTTGCTGGAAGCGGTCGGAGCAGAAGGTCATGTGTATGGCGTTGATTTGTCAGAAGGAATGTTGGTGGAAGCTGAGGAGCTATGCACTCAAAGAGAGTGGCATAATGTTGAATTGATGCGTGCGGATGCGGCTGAATACGTTTTGCCCGAACTTGTTGATGGCGCAATCTTCAGTCTTTCGTATGCGGTCATTCCTCATCACAGGGACGCGTTGCGCCACGCCTGGAAACAGTTACGTCCGGGCGGCTATCTTGTCATTATGGACGCTAAACTTCCATCCGGCATTCTCGGCAAGATGCTTCACCCGTTCGTGGTGTGGACAAGCAAGTTGACAGTGCTTGGCAATCCGGACGTTCGTCCATGGGATGAGTTGAAGGAATTGACCGATGATGTTGATTATGAAGAATCGCAGTTTGGCACATACTACATTTGCCGCGCGAGGAAACGTTAATCGGGAGATAAGAGATGAGCGCGTACAACCCGGAGCTAACCCTGCGCGATGCACGCACACAATACTTCGCCGTTAATAACTTTGGCTGGGGCGGATACGATGACAAATGGGTCAAAGTAGAATACGGGGTGCTGCGTTTCTATTTTCCGAACACAAAAGGAAGAGTGAAGGTCGTAAAATACCATGACCTTCATCATATCCTGACCGAGTATGGCACTTCATTATCCGGCGAGACTGAAATCGGAGCGTGGGAAGTTGCGACCGGGTGTACACGCAGCTTGGCGGCGTGGCTGCTAAACTTATCGGGGTTTGCGGCGGGACTTGTGATCAATCCTCAAGGTGTTTACAAAGCCTTTCTCAGAGGAAAGCACAGCGCAAATCTGTATCATCTGCCTTTTAACGATGAACTTCTCTCATCCAGAGTCGGCTACCTTCGCCAGCAACTCAATTTGGATGAGCCGCTCCGTCCGGCATCATTAGCTGACAACACAGCTTTCATCCTCTGGTCGCTCATTAGTGTTGTGACGTTACTGATCATCATCGGGATAGTGATCACGCCCTTAATTCTGATATTGATAGGTGGCTGGTGGTTATTAGGGTGATGCGCGTCTGCCAACCGCCGCCCAGTATTCAGATTGTCTTGCACAACTCTGATCTGCCGCGCCTCTGGATCCCTCTCGGCCACCTCATTCATAAAGAGAGCGTGCCATGATTGAGTTCCAACAGGGCAGTGGCTCTTTTGAAAACTCTGGCCGGAAGTTGACCTTTCGAGATAAGGGTCATTAAAAAATCTCGGTCTGCTTGGCTGAGTTTGATGTGTTCTTTGTGCATGTTTTCAGCATACAACTAAAATAACTGAAAACTTAAATTCCAATGTAATAAAGACCAACTGACCAAAACTGGTGTTCATTGTTAGCCGCTTAGATCGGGCTGCAATAATGAAAGAGACGCCGCTCGTCAACGGCGTCTTCTTATTTTTTGCTTCGAGCAATTCTGTCTTAACCGAGCACGCCACGGAACTTCGCCGCGCTCGTCGCGTAGCCGGGGAAAATCTTTGACAAGTTCGCGCCGCCCGCGAGGTGCTTCTGCGTCACTTCGCCGAACACGTCGCGGAAGTCAGTGGTCAAGGCGAGGTCGCGGCCTTCGTAGAGGTTGCCCGCGTCGAGGCCGGGCCAGTCGCCGTACACTTTGCCGCCGCGCGTCTGGCCGCCGATGACGAACATCGCGTTGGCGTGGCCGTGATCCGTGCCGCGGTTGCCATTCTCGCGCGCCGTGCGGCCGAACTCGGACATCGTCAGGATCACCACGTCGTCCATCCGTTGCGGGCCGAGGTCGGTGTAGAGCGCCGTGATGCCGGCCCCGAACTCCGCGAGCCTGAGCGCGAGTTGCCCACGCGAGTTGCCTTGATTAACGTGCGTATCCCAGCCGCCGCTGTCCGTGAAAGCGATCTCTAGCCCGACGCCCGCCTTGATCAGTTGCGCGATCTGCAACAACGACTGACCGAAGCGCCCTTGCGGATACTGCGCGCCGTTCTCCGGTTTGTACTGCGAAGGGTTGACGCGCTTCAGGTAATCAATCGCCTCGAAGGTCTCCTTGCCGGTGCCGCTTAAGGCGTCGCTCGCCGCCTGTTCGTAGATGTCTTCGAAGCCCCCCTGCACTGCCCGCGAGTTTTGGCCGGCGCGGATCGTGAAGTCGCTGAGGTTCGAGATCGCCAGCGCGGGCGCGCGGCCCTGCATCGTGCGCGGCATGTTCTGCGTCATCGAGACGGCGCGGAACGGCGAAGCCTCCTTGCCGGTTTGCGTCTGCAACAGCCGGTTGAGCCAGCCGTCCGGCGTCGATTTAATGCCCGGCGTACCCGCTTCCATGTAATCCTGCGCGTCGAAGTGCGAGCGCGTGTTGGCGGGCGAGCCGGCCGCGTGAACAATCGCCAGACGCTTTGCGTCCCAGATCGGCTTGAAGCCCGCCGCCAGCACCGGATGCAAGCCAAAGAAGCCGTCTAAGTCAGCCGCCGCCTCGCCGTTGGTCCCCTTGCCCGGCTGGGCGATGGCGATGCTCGGCCGGTACTCGTAATACTTCCGCTCGCCGTGTGGCACAACCATGTTGAGGCCATCGACCGCCCCGCGTTGGAAGATCGCGATCAGCGTCTTACGCCTCCCAGCGCCGCCGGCGGCCACGCGCTCGCGCGTCTGCGCCATCACGGCGCGCTGCAAAAACGACGGCGTCATCCCCACCAGCCCGACGCTCGCCAGCGCCACGCCGCCCGATCTCAAAAAGAATCTCCGATTCATCGTCATTGCTTGATACCTCGACTAACTTCAACTACCGCTGATCGCTGACAACTTCGACTCCCTCAACTCGCAGCCACCGGCCGCCTTCCGCTTACTGCCTTTGAAACTCCGGCGAGCCGAGAATCAGCGCGGCGACGCGTGCGACCTCTGATTGTACTGGCGTCTGCATGGCTCCCATCCGCTCCGCGCGCCGCCGGCCGCGCGGCTCACGCTCCGCCGGCAGTTCCATCAAACTGTCTTCGCCGCCCATTGCCGCCGGCGCGAGCGTGTCGGCGTTCTGTGCGGTGGTGGCGGTGGTGGCGGTGGTGGCCGCTTCGTTAAGCTGCCGCAGCAGCGACTCTTTCGTTTTCGGCGAGATGTCGCCCTGCAAAATGATCGCCGCGAACTGACCGACGAGGCGCGACTTGTCGGCCGCAGTCGCCGTGCCGCCGCCATTATTAGCCCCGCCCGCCGCCGCGTGGCGCGCGAGATCGACGCGCGTGCCTGGAATCCGGTTGGCCGCGAGCGCCAATCCGAAGTTGAGACGTTCGAGCAGAGCGCCCGTGTTGACCCAGTGCTCGGCGGTGTCGGGGTAGCCGGTCGGCGCTTGGTACATGTAGAGCGGCTCGCCCATCCGCGCGATCCACTGGTGCAGGGCGGGACCGCCGTTGGTCTCGCCGCCGAGCGAGCGGACGGCGCTCATCGCCACTTCAAACGGCGTCTTGATCTTTTGCCGGTAGTTCTCCGGCGCGTTGAACTCCGGCGAGGTGAAGACGGCGCGCAAAGTTTCACGGATGTCGCCATCGGACTTTGTGAAGGCCGCCGCGATCCGTTCGACGAGCGCCGGCGTCGGCGCGTCCGACACGAAGCGGCGCGCGAGTTTGGTCGCGATGAACTTCGCCGTCGCGGGATGACGCGCGAGAATGTCCAAGACCATCAGGCCGTCTTTGACGCCGCCGCCCGCCGGAATCTTGTGGCCGAGGACAGTCTTCTCGCCATCGTCGTGCTGGCGCGCGTTAAAGTAGAAGCTGCCGGCGCGGCTCGCGTTACCTAAACCCATCGCGCTGACGAAGCCGCGCGGGTCCATGATCGTCCAGCCGGTAAAGCAGCGCGCCACCTCCTGCACGTCCTTCTGTGTGTAACCGCCTTCAACGCCAAGCGTGTGCAGTTCCATCAATTCGCGCGCGTAGTTCTCGTTGATGCCCCGCGCGCGGCGTGGCGGGCGAGGCGGCATGTTCATTTGGCCGTTGTCCGCCGGCTGCCGCTGCTGTTGATCGCGCATCGCGCCCCGCCCGCCGCCGCCGAGCAAACCGCCGAGTCCGCCGCCGGGACGCATCCCGCCGCGATTCATCCGGCGACGATTGTTCATCATGCCGCCGCGATTCATGCCGCCCTGCGGCGCGGCGTTCGGGCTGACGCTCTGGAAGTTGTCGAGGTAAAAAAGCATCGCCGGGCTTTCGGCCGTCGCTTGCAAGAGATCGCGGAATTTGCCGAGCGTGTGCGGACGGATGGTGTCGCGGTCGAACGAGACGAGCAGCCAGCGATCCGCGCCCTTGCCGGCGAAGACGTTGAAGTGGTTGCTCCAAAAATCGACCAACACTTCCTGCAACTGCCGCTCGCTATAGACCGCGCGCAGAATGCGCGACGCCTGTAAGTCGGCCGTCAGGCGGTGCGGCGGCAACAGATTGTTCTCGACGTAATACTGGCGAATCGCTTCGCGGTACTCGTTCCGGTCAGCGTTCTTCTCCGCTTCGGGCTGCTTCGCCGCGTCGTCGTTCTTCATCGACTGCGGCATCACCTCGCCGCTCATCACAGAGTCGTCCGCCTGCTCGCCCGCTGCTGCCGGCATCGCCGCCGCACCGCCCGCCGGCGGGTTGCCTTTGACGCGGTTCTCGCGCAGTTCCGCCAAGCCCGCCGGCAGTCGCCCTTGCCGTTGCAACTGCTTGAGCAGCGCGCCCGGTTGCGGGTACTTCGCATAGAGTTCGGCCGTCGTCATTTGCATCGCCGGCAAATCGCGTACTTTGGCTGCGGCCGTCTCGTCGGCGATCTTGTCGGGAAAGAGCTGCTGCTCGATGTAGCGTTCGAGGCCGACGCGCCGGACGCGCTCCACGTCGCCGGGCCGCGCACCGTAGCCGAGCCGGTTCAAGACGTGCAGAAGGCGTTGGTCTTCCGTCAAACGCGGCGTCTTCGCCAACGTCTGCGCGCTGATGGTTGCCGGCAGGCTGACGGCGAAAAGCGCCACGGCCAACACGAGCGAGACGAGCGGCCGGGCGGCGAAACAATTGCGTTGCGAGCGTTCAAATCCAATTCTCTTCATTGCCACGTCCTATTTTGAGGAATTATGCCTTGCGTACTTTTCGACGAAATCAATTGAAACTCAAGAGGCTTTTTCGTCATTCATTTAGACGCGCGAGACTGTCAAATGGTTGATCAGTTTCTCCCGCCGCCGTCTTCCTCTCATCCGGCTTTGCAATCACAAACCAGCTCACGCCAATCGGTCAGTCCGGTCAAGTTAAGCGATCTCGCTCTCTTATTTTGATTGATCGAGCCTGACCAAAATCACTTCCAGAAATCTCGCGCCGCACATTTTCCCCAGAAATCGCACTCTCTTGCATCGCGCGCTTCGGGCATAGGCCTTGCCAATGCCCCGTGGGCAGCGTAATCGCCGCTTAACCAGCGACCCCGTACACCAGCGGCCTTCGGTGTGTCGAAATTGGAAGGCCATTAACAAGGAAGGTACTGATGCAGGCTCCTAAGCGTCCCTTGACCACCACCACCGGGCTACTGGCCCTTTCACTCACTGCGTCCTTAATCACAGGCTCCACCTTCACACGCCACGCCGGCGCCCAATCTAAAAAGACTTTACCGGGCGGCGGAGCCGCCGCGCCGCGCCAGCCCACGACCGGGACCCAGCGCTTTCCGTCGCTTGCCAGACATGCGAGAGACTTGACGGAAATGGCGCGCCGGGGCGAACTCGATTTAACCGCCAACCGGGGCGACGAAAAACTGCGCCGAACGATTCAGGTGCTGTCGCGCCACGCCAAAAACAATCCCGTCTTGGTCAGCGAATGCGGCACGGAAAACCAGACTGTGGTGAGCGACCTCGCGCGGCGCATCGCCATCGGCGACGTGCCGGCGAATTTGCGCGGCAAGCGCCTCTTCAGTCTTGAACTGGCATCGCTGCTGTCCGGCGCGCCGGACAATCGCGAGTTTGAGCGGCGGCTGCAAATCGTTCTCAAAGAAGTGGCCGGCGCGAAGAGCGAGATTATCCTGTT